>CALVAL010000114.1 GCA_944325535.1 Candidatus Gastranaerophilales bacterium | reverse complement strand
TTAGGACGACAAGCAGAAACTATCGCTCAGCGTAAGGGAATGCTTAAAGATTGGTTCAATTATGTTATAGAAGAAAATGGAGCTTATACTAAAGCTATCCAGCTTCTTATTCTTTCAGCTATTACTAAAAATCTTGGGAAAAAAGATGATAACCTGCCTCCTACTCTTAATAAAGGAGTACTTGCTGATTGTGTAAGTGATTTGAATAAAGAATTAGAAAAAGATAAAAAGGTTCAATTTGATTTTAATAAAATGTATCAAAATAAATTGAGAGCATTTTATTCAGAAGATACAAAGACAGGTGAGAGTGGAACAAAATGGGTAGTAATTCCATCAAAAGAACATGATCCAGAAAATTTTGAAGCTAATGTAGAAAAACTAAAATCATTATCACATAAAGTCTGGTGCACAAAATCATTTAATGCAGAGCCTTATCTTAGGGATGGGGATTTTCGTGTCTTTTTAGAAAACGGAGAACCAAAAATTGGAATCAGATTTGTTGGAAATAAAATACAAGAAATTCAAGGTGAAAAGAATGATTCTATAATACCACTTGATTATTTAGAAACCGTAGAAAAGCAGATAAAAAATGAAAACTTATTTTTAAATTATAATGCAAAAAATGAAATATCAAGAACAAAAGAGCTAAAAAATACAATAGATGAAATAAAAGAAAATTTATCTGATGCAATAAAAAATAAAGATGCAAAAACTATTTTTAATTACTTTGGAATAACAACAGAAGTTACTCCTAATAAACAGCTGATTATATCAGAGTATCATCAACCTTCATCAACTATATCTTATGAAAGTTTAGGAATTAATGAAAATTTTCTTATTGAAAATGTTTCAAAAATATTAGGTAATGCAAATTTTGTAGACTCAAATATTAAAAGCTTAACAAACCTTGAAGAAATCGGAGGAAATGTAGATTTTAAAAACTCTAATATTACAAATTTAGGAAAATTAACATCAATTGGTGGAAATGTAGACTTTAGTTTATCCAATATAAAGGATACCGGGGATTTAATATCTATTGGTGGATATGCTAATTTTTCAAACTCTAATATTGAAAAAATAATAAAATTAAAAGAAATTGGAAGATGGGCTTGTTTTATTAACAGTAAAATATTAGATTTATCATCACTTGAAATAATAAAGGGTAACTTAAATTTAAATAATTCCAAAGTTGAGCACTTAGGCAAATTAAAAAATATTTTAGGGGATGTATATTTAGGAAAATCAAATATTAAAACAAAAGATTTTTCTAATATAAATGTGAAGGGAAAATTTTTCTTTTAGATTTATAAATCAGAAATTACAAAATTCTCATCATTAACTTCCCTTAAAAAATTTGTCCAACTGTTATAATATTCAGCTAAGGCTTGTGTGTAGCCTATAATAATCGATTTATAAGACTGTTTCATTACAATTAATGATGTAATATCAGACTTACCTGCCTCATAATTCTTAATTGATGTATCAATCAAATTTTCTGAGCCGGTTATTATTTTTGATTCATAATGTACTAAATTATCAGCAGCAGTTAGAAATCTATCATATGCAGCACTTATATCCTTAATTGCTTTATTTTTAGTTGAAATATAATTCAATTCGGCTTGCTCGACTTTTAGTCTTGCGTTATTAATTTCAGGAGTATAATTATAAAATACCGGCAAATTTACCAAACTTGCGCCAATATATGCTCCATTATTAAAATTACCATTATCTGCATACTTTGCAAGCTTATAAGCATACCCTGCTGAGAGCTCTATATCTGGAATTCTTTGTCTAATAGCTACAGATAGATTTTTTTCTGCTATATCTATTTCCTGCTTTGCGATTTGAACATCATATCGCATATTTAGAACTTTTTCTGAAATTGTTGTAAATTCAGGGAATTTTGAATTTGGAGAAGGTGTTAACATTTCTGCAAAGTTATTTTCTTCCGAAAAAATATTATCCTTACTATCATATTGAACATCACTAGGATCATTTATTACTTTATTAAAATTTGCTAAAGCTTTTTTTACGACAACTTTAGCACTATTTACTTGAGTAATTAACTGATTTAATGCTATTTCTGCTTGTATAGCATCTATTTCTGGAGAATTTTTAGCTTTTACTCTATTTTCTGCTACATTAAGTAATTCTTCTTGCAATTCTTTTTGCTGCTCTAATGTATCCAAAATAGACTTTGCTTCTACTAAATTAATGTACGCCTCTCTAACATCCATTTTTAAATCAAATGTCGTATAGCTCATATTTTTTTCTACAAGCTTTAAACTAGATTCTGCAAGATTTTTACGTGCTTTTCTTTTTGCAATTTCGATATTTTCACTTAAACCAACTTGCTTTGGCTCACTATTGCCTGAAGCTCCTATAAAAGAATATAAATCTACAGATGGATTTTGTAGTCTATTAGCTTTTTTTATCTCATTTTTTGCAATATTTACATTAATTTCTGCTGATTTCAAATCAATATTATTTTTTAATGCAGCATCAATTGCTTCATTTAAA
>CALVAL010000113.1 GCA_944325535.1 Candidatus Gastranaerophilales bacterium | reverse complement strand
TTAATAAGGTCGATGACGATAGAGCGAAAATAATGGGTCAATTGTTGATAAATTCAGAATATAAGGAATAACCATATGATAAAGGTAGGAGAACGATTATTTAATAATTTAGATAGTAATGGATATTTACATGAATTATTTAGAAAGATCTCATGTGATTATTCTAATTTGCTGCTCAATAAAAACTCTAAAGTATTGCTTACGGAAAAAGAAAAAATTGATGCGTTAAGATTTGCAGATATTTTATCCAAGTGCACGATTGAGGCAAAAAGAGACCTATACTTTAATTGGGCTCAGAATATTGTGACTATGTTAAACATAATTTATGAGCATGATGAGTTAGTTGAATACTATTTAGGATCAGTGCTAACTAATGTAAATAATTATTTTGGATTAAGCCAGAATAATCCGAATTACATAAATCAAGATATTATAGACTGTGTAAAAGAGTCTATTGAAAAAGAAGATTATAGAATCCCATGGGAAAAAGACCGTTATTTTATAAATAAGCAGAGAATTGCTTTTGATTTTTTAAAAAGGAACGACTGTTATAGTTTTTCTGCACCGACTTCATTAGGTAAGACATTTATTATAAGAATGTTAATAAAAGAAGAAATCTTAAAGGGCGAAAGATCAAATTTTGTTATAATAGTGCCAACAAATGCGCTTATAAATGAATTATATGGACGAATTGTTGAGGATTTAAATGATAATTTATGGAATAAAAAATACAAAGTTGTAAAATCTCCTGCTGCAGTTATAGACGAAGAGGATTCATTTAATTTTATAATGGTATATACGCAGGAACGATTTTTATATCATTTATTGAAGATTAAAAATCTTCCAATTAATTATTTATTCATAGACGAAGCTCACAAAATCACAAAGGGAGAAGACCGCAGTGCTTTTTTCTACAAGGTTATGAACATAATCAATAAAGAGCATAGTGCTGCAAGAGTGTATTTTTCCAGTCCAAATATCCCGAATCCTCAAGTGTATCTTGAGTTAGTAAACGATAATTTAAATAGGGCATCAACAAGAATAAAATATTCTCCAGTAAATCAAAGTAAAATACTTATAGACCGTGATTCTAAGAAAATCAGTTATTATTCTGATATCGATACAAAATTCTATGAGTTAGATGCAACGATAGGCTTGTTGAATGGTGGGTACGACATAGTTTCAATTGTAAAAAGCTTTGGAAAAAATAAAAGCAATATCGTTTTTTGCGAAAGCAAAAAGAATGCAGTTAATTGGGCAAGACAATATATAGAGGATATGCCAGATATTGATAACGAAGAATTGAATGATCTTATTAAAGATATATCTGAAGACATACATTCTGATTGCTATTTAACTACAACATTGAGAAAAGGGGTCGCCTATCATGTTGCATACATACCATCAAGAATAAAAGAAAGGATAGAAGATTTATTTAAGAAAAATATAATCAAAACCGTCTTTTGCACATCCACATTACTGGAAGGTGTTAATTTTCCTGCAGAGAATCTATTTATGATGTTGGATTCGCGTTCCTATTGGCTAAGAGATGACTATCGTGTGGATTTTAAAAATTTGATTGGTAGGGTTGGTAGGATAGAGTTTAATATGTTTGGTAACATATTTTTAATATCAGATTCCAATACTAACGAAAAATATATTAAAGCTATTGAGAGTGATGTTGAAGATCAAAAATTATCTGTAGACTATTATCTCTCTGAAAGCAAGAAAAAAGAAATTGTAGATACATTAGTTCAAGGAAAGACTGTTATAGAGAAAAAGAGCAGCGAAACTTATGATCAATATAATTTTTCAAGGTATGTTTTAAATATATTATTAAAAGACATTATTAGCGGGAAACGTGGCAAGTTTCACAAGCTATTTGATAAATATTTGACGGTAGAAATGCTTGATGAAATAAAGAATAGATTTAAGAATAATCCATGCGTGCAAGACGATATAACTACAACGCCAGATCAGATACAAACTGTAGATAATGAAATTAAAATATCTCAAATTAGCTATCCTGAAAAGATTAGTTATACAAATGTTCTGTCGTTTTTAATGAAACTCCATAAGTTGTTCAACTGGGATAAGTATGAAAGTAAGCGTGATATAGGGAAAGAATCATGTTTAAAGTATTATGCCGTTATTTTACAGCAGTGGATGCTCGGGTTCGGCGTGAAGCAGATTATAGATGAAACAATAAAGTTTCATCAGGATACACATGAGATTTTCATTGACGGAAAGGTTGTTCCTTATATAGACAATGTTGAACAACGAAACTATCTTATTAATGATGTGTTGGACACGCTTGAAAGAATTGTTCAATTTAAAATAAAGAACTATTTTTTGAAATTTACCGAAAGAAAAATAGCAAATAATCAAGAATTACAAGGAAATGACTGGTATGAATATGTTGAATATGGAAGCTGTAACAAGGTAGTTGTTTATTTGCAAAAAATAGGTTTTACGAGAGAAAGTGCAATATATATATACTCTCAACATAAAGACAAAATCGTTGTTAAGGATAATAAAATAGTAATGATAAAAAATAGTCTTTTGAAATGTCCAAAGGTTACTGAAGAAGTACAAAGGGTGAAATACAATTATCGAGATTTATTTAATGAAAAACAGTAGTAAGGAAGTCTTGTG
>CALVAL010000112.1 GCA_944325535.1 Candidatus Gastranaerophilales bacterium | reverse complement strand
ATTTTGACGGACGCTTTCTAATTGTCCTAATTGAGATTGAACATCCGCATTTACTAATACAGAGAAACCTGCAACAGCAAGAATTATTGTAAACATAAGAAATGGTAAAAATGGCAAACCTGTAATAGGACAAGTAACTGTGATGAGTCCTAAAAATAGTGCTGCAAAGAATAAAGAATATGGTTTTGCCATTATTTGTGAAGTTAAATCACTACCTAATGACATGCTGCCAGCAGAAGCTCTGGTCATAACGATACCAGCAGCTATTGACATTAATAGTGATGGGAGCTGAGATGCAAGACCATCACCGATAGTAAGCACAGTATATTTGCTAACTGCATCAGCAATAGGCATTTGGTTTACTAAGCATCCGATAGCTAAACCACCTACAATATTTATTATAACAATGATGATACCAGCCATAGTATCACCTTTTACGAATTTCATAGAACCATCCATTGAACCGAATAGGCTTGATTCTCTTTGAAGATCTTCACGTCTTTTTACAGCTTCTTCTGGAGAAATAAGTCCAGCATTGAAATCCGCATCAATGGTCATTTGCTTACCAGGCATCGCATCTAATGCAAAACGGGCGGCAACTTCAGCAATACGTTCAGCACCTTTTGTAATTACCATAAATTGTACAACTGTAATGATAAGGAAAATTACTCCTCCTACAATCATATTTCCACCGGTAACGAAAGTTCCAAATGCGTGTACAACTTCCCCTGCATCGCCTTTTGCAAGGATTAAACGGGTAGATGCAATTGATAGTACCAATCTAAACATTGTACCGAGTAGAATAATAGATGGGAATGCTGCTAATTCAAGAGGCTTTTGGACATATAATGAAATCATCAAAAGAACAATTCCAAGAGTAATATTTAAACTTATTGAGAAGTTAATAACCCAGTTTGGCATTTCCATGATAAGGATTAACACTAATGTCATTACAAATAGTGCTAAAAATATTTCACTTATCGGTTTGTTTTGTTGTCCTTCTGCTGCCATTACTTTCCTTTATTTTGGCTTTTTAATTAGTAAATCCTTCCAAAGCTTTTTTTATAATTTCAAGTTGTGTATCAATTGAAGCATCTACAATACCATTATTTGTTTGAAATATACATCCACCATCTTCAATAGAAGGGTCGGCTATTATATTTATCTTAGAGTCGATACCATATTGATAGGTTATATTTGGTAGTGTATCTTTTATAAACTGTACCGCTTGAGGTTTTACTCTTATATTAATTTTAGGTTCGCTTTTTGATACTGTCTTTAACACTTCAATAATGGTATTTACAAGTACTTGAGGATCACTTTCTACCTCTTTTTTAATGATTTTTTTTGCTATATCAACGCTAATTTCTAAAATGTCCGGTGCTATATATTCATAAACATTTTTAGGCGCGTTCATAAAATTAGATAAGTCATTTCTAAATTTTTCTAAATCACTATTAGCTTGTTCAAGTCCTTTTCTATAACCTTCTTCAAATGCCGACTTTTTAATATTGTCTGCTTCTTCTTGGGCTCTAGAGACTAAATTCCTATCGTCAATTCGGCGGTAGCCTCTCCTTCTTGAACCTCTTCTTCTTTCTTGCCGTTGAGAAAAATCAATATTTTCTATATCAAATAAGTCTATTTCAGGTTCAGGAGGTATTGGTGTAATTTCTTGTTGTACAGACTCTTCTATAATAGCCTCTGGTTCTTTTTTAGACTCCTCTTCAGCTAGATCAAGCTCAGGTTTTTGTTCCTGAACTTTTTTTGATACTATTTCCTCCCTTTTTTTCTGACTATTCTTTTTTATAATCATATTTTATATTATATACTTTCTTCTATATATTGTGCAACAATTCCTGCTACTTTCAATGGTAGTTCAGAATATTCTCCATCATATGCTTGTGCTATAAATCTTTTTACTAGTGGTCTTTCATTCTTAATAATTTTTTCGATTTTTTCTCTAGAAGTTGTTCTATATATTCTGAGTAAATCTCCTAAGACATTTTCTTTTGTTAATTTGCGTTTTACTGGCAAATATTCTTTTATTTCTTTAAGGCAATTTGTTACCAAATCTCCATCAATATGAGACTCTAGGTCTGCCATATTCATGTAATTGGCTATAGCTTGAGAATCTGTGCTGTCAAATTTATTCAGTATTGTAGTAACTTTATCTTGAGAAAGAATTTTGAGAACAAGTGCTAAAGACATAAGTTTCATTTGCTTATGACTAATACCCTTTGGCATTTCAGCTAAAGCTTTTTCTTGTTGTCTTTGTTTTCTTTTTTCTTCTCTGCGTTTTTCAGCGGCTTCTAAATTCCTTTCTGATTCTTCAGCAGCTGCCATTTTTTGTCTTTGCTGTTCTGCTTGAGCTTGTTTAGCCATAGCATCTATATTAGACTGGCTTTCTGCTCTATTTTTTGTTTCTTCGTCAATTACACCTTTTTTTTGTAATTCTTCAATACTATTGTTATAGACTTTGATTACGTGATGTTCTACTGCTTGTAATAATTGGTCTTGCGGAATATTTCTTATAACAGCTTGTTTAGCTATTTCAAAAATAGTAAATGCAATTTTTTGCATAATACTATCCCAATATTGAGGTAGTATTCCGGAATGTATTAGGTCTATAGATTTATGAAAAGACCATTCTGCAATTATTTGTGTAATAAAAACGGCTTGGTCTGCATTCAATTTAAGTTGTTCGTCATTATAAAGTGCTTCACCTGCTAGTAGTGTAAAGTTGCCTAATGTTTTTACAATATATTCTTTTTCAAAATCCTTAAGTTCTTTTGGAACAAGCTCTTTCGCTTGTTCGCTCATTGAAGCTGCAAAACCTTTATAATCAAATCCTTCAATAGGCATT
>CALVAL010000111.1 GCA_944325535.1 Candidatus Gastranaerophilales bacterium | reverse complement strand
CCGGCAAACACATAGCAAGAGTATTTGAAACACCATACGCCAAAAATGGTGCTGTTAAGATACCCAATCCGATTTCACCCCAAGATTTTATTTGCAGGTTAAATACTTTATCCTTGATGTTTTCAATTTTATTTTTACTTAGATTGTTAATGAATTGGCTAACCCAATATCTGTAATCTGTCATAATTGCTTCAAAATCTTCTCTGTATTCATATTTGTCCAACTCATAAGACATTAAATGCAATGTAAATTTGAAATATCCGTTTGCACAAGCCAATATTGCGGCTAAACCCACGAAAAATAGCGATATAAAAACTCCAAACATTGGATTTAATGTTACATAGTATAGTAAATTTATTATATAAAAAGATGAAAATGCTATCGCAGAAACCGTTAGCATAATTGATTGCGTACTTTTACCAGTTTTATTCGGTCTTATTTTATTTTCATACCAAAGAAAAGCACCTTGTTTCAACACAAGGCAAATTCCATATATAATTCCAGTAAAAAGTAGTGTAATTTTAACATTTATGGGCAAATTAATAAAATTTTGAGCTTGTTCAATTTTTAATCCAGTAAGAAAATTCGCAACTCCAAATGCAATTATAAACGAATTAAATAACATTGCAAGGTGCAAAATAGCACTCCCCAGAGAATTTATGTATAATCTTTTTTTAAGATCATTTACAATAAATCCAACTTCTTTTATTACTGTAGTTCTTGCTTTTTCAAGATTAACTCTGCTTTTTTCAAGCGGAGTTTTTTCTGTAGATATTACGTACTCTGGGATATTTTCTGTTATTTGTTGTGATAGCGAATTTTGAGCTTGTTCATTTATAAACATCTTTTCTTTATTTGCTATATTGAATTCATTTTGAACAATTTTTCCGTTAAGTCCAACTGTGAATTTATTATTTTCTGCCGCAGAATAGTTGCTTTCAGAAATTTCGTTCAGTTCTTCTTTATCTTCTACAATTTTTATTGTAATTGACAGGTTTGAATTTAAAATATCAATTTTGGCACCGGTTCTAATCAAACAACGGAGAGGTAACGGATTATTTTTTACTGTAAAACAATTATTTGCAAGAGTATTAGTCAGAGTATATGCTCTTCGAGATTCGTTATATTGTAGTATTAATTGAAAATCTACACCAATGTTCATACTAAAATCAGAGTCCAGTGCTGATCCAATTTTTATATAATTCTTATTGAAATGTTTTTGTTGTGTGTTTGTTGAAATAATTACAGTCATTTTTATTTCCTTTGCATTTTATCGTTGAATCTCATTTAAGAACAATGTTTTTGTTTTATCAGAACTAATTTCTGTTGAAATTATTAATTTTTGTTCGCCCAAAACTGGAAGCAGTTTCGATTTAACAAAATCCAATTTTTGTGGGTGAGCAAAAGCAAACATCATTGTAAATTCCGGTGAAACTTTTTGAATATCTTGAATATCTTTTGGTAAAGTACTCCAATTAACCTGATATTCTTGTTTTCCTTCGTTTTCTAAGTCTCCAATTACGATTACTGAAGGTACATATCCTTCAGCAATCATTGATTTTGAGTAAGATAAAGCTTTTTTTATACCTAAACCGTAAGCGGTACCCCATTCTTTTGAATCATATTGTGTATATTCATTAAGAGCTTCAGAAATGTTTTTTGAATTATGAGGAGAACCTTCAAAAATAAGATAAGCATCTTCGGATACTCTTATTATCTTAATTTTATCCTCAGGATCCAATCTTCCACAAATCTCTTTTACAAATTTCTTTTGTTTGTTTAAATCTTCTTGATTTGAAGCTGATGCATCCACCACAAAAATAACTGAAGCTGGCTTAAAGTCGTCTATTTTTATATTTTTACAACAACTTATAATACCAAACAAAATAAAAAATAACAGTGTAAAAATTATTAATAATTTTTTAATTCTTCTATTCATACATCACCTTCCAATAAAACATTTTACTTTAGTTAATATTATCTGTAACTCATATAATCAAATGATTCTTTCTGCATTTATAAAAGCATTGATTTATATTATAAATTACATTCTTAAGTACAAACAAAAAAGTATTCCTTAAAGAAATTTCAAATTAGCTTTTAAATTATTGTATAATTCTTCAATATTTTTATTCCTACGCCAAATTCCCTCTGCTAATTTTTGGAATAAATCTGATTTACAGCTATTATGGGCAACAAACCTTGTTAAATAACTATATACTCTCTTGAATTCCTGTTCTTCTGACTTAGTAAACTTTTTTTCGTTAGATAAATTTAGAGGTTTTTCAATAACAAATATCTGACTTTCAAATACATAAAAATAAACTTCTATATTATAAAAAACTCTATTTCTACATTGTTGAGGAGTATTATTGTAATGAGAGAATAATTTTTCTCTTTGTCTATCGTAAATAAAATTTCTAAATATATTATAGATTTTATTTACTTGATCTTCTCCAACTCCGAGAATATAAGAAAGTTTGTAACCAGGAATGGAGCAACAAAAACCTCGAATAATTATATCTATAGTTTTGGCTGGATAATATGATAATATTGAATTATTTTTTTGAGGTGTTCTTTTCTTATAAAAATATAAATCGCCTCTCTGGACAAGCCTTTTGTCCTGAACAAATTTAATAAGCTGTAATTTTAAAACCGATTCATCAATATTGCATGCAATCATTAAAATATCATCAATAGTGAATTTATCCAATCGTTTGCATAGCTTTAATATTCGCATTGATATCTGGTCTTGCATTTAATAATCCTTTCATTGTGTATTCATCTAATTCTTCAATTTGATTTGTTTTCATTAATTTTTCAATTTTATTGATAAGTTTAACTAATTGTCTGAATTGGTTTGTACGAGTCGCAAGGTATTCAATAGCATCATCCTTAAACTTC
>CALVAL010000110.1 GCA_944325535.1 Candidatus Gastranaerophilales bacterium | reverse complement strand
CCCATCAGCCGCATGACGAGCAGGCTGCTCACGTAGAAATGATGGGTGTTATCGGTATGGGTAACAACCCTATGGTAGGTGCAACTGTTGCAGTTGCTGTAGCAGTTGAAAATGCTATGAAATAATAAAATAATTATTATTCATAAAAAACTCCTCAAAATAAATTTGAGGAGTTTTTTTATAACTTTCAAAACATTTTTACACAATTCTTGAAAAAGCTTTTTCTAGACCTTTTGTTCCAACTTCGCTATTTGCTTTTAAATTATCAACAATGCCTTTATAAAAATCAGATGCATGATTTAGCTTTTTCAAATCTATTTTTGATGTCACAGCACCAGAATTAACAAACAAAGCCTTATCTTTTTGAGCAACATTTATATTTCTTTTATACAAATTTGCTTGCCCTTCAAGTTGTGCATTGTAAGTATCAAGCATAGATTGAACATAGTCATCAACTTTTCCTACAACATTTACTTTTGGCTCATAACCTTTAAAAGATTGAGTAGCTGCGCAATTTCCATCATTACATACTGGGTTAATATTCATAGTGTTATCTCCTTTTTTGATTTTATAAAACCCCGTAAAAATTTTTTTTTGCTAGCTATTCATTAAAATTTACAAAAGTATTTTTTATTACTTCATAACCTTTTAATAATGTTTTATAATCAACCTTTTCTGCAGCCGAATGCATATTATAAACATCTGCTAAACCTAATAATGAAGGCATAAAATATTCACCTTTAGAATTTTTATTATGACAATAAATATGAGTTTCAGCTCCCGCATGAAAAGATGATATATCATTTTTAATACCAACTATTTCACAAGCTTTTGTATGAACTTTCTCGATTCTATCATCATCAGCTTTTTCAAAAGGAAGTAAATGCACCTCAAATTCAATTTCAGCGTCTGCTAGACCTGCATATTTACTATTGAAACTCTTAACAAGAGATTCCATCAACGCTTTTAATTCATTTTCTTTTTCTACTGATGCACTTCTTATTGAATATGATGCCATCCCAAGAGTATTTATTATATTAGTTGAAGATTTTTTCATTATTTCTTCAATATAATTATTTGTTTTTACACCATTTTCTACGATTGAAGCTACTGAATTTTGAATACCACCAGCTACAATTGCTCCCAAGTTACAAGAAGTAATTACGCCTGTATTATCGGAATAATAAACTCCTTGAGGGAATTCAGCAATTAACTCTGCAATTAACTTCGCAGCATTTAAACGAGTAGTATCAGCGATATCAATTCCGGAATGTCCACCTTTCAGACCTTTAACTGTAATTTTTGCATTTGTATAACTTGCTCCAGAAATCTGCAATTGGCCTAATTTGTCAGCATCACATACTAGAACATATTTTGATTTAAACTTCCCAAAATTTAAGTGCTCAGCACCGCTCATGCCGGTTTCTTCATCTCTTGTGAATGTAATTTCTAGTCCTCCGGCAGCATCAACAATTCCATTTTTAATGTCTTTTGCAAGTTTTAAAGCACACGCAACCCCGACTTTATCATCAGCTCCAAGTGTTCTTCCTCTTGCTTTTATAAAATCGCCTTCCATTAACAACTCAATTGGGCTATCATCACCAACTACATCCATATGCGAAGATAACATTATAGGCTCTTTTGTTGAATCTGATGCAGGAATACTTATATAAACATTACCATAATCATCACATTTTGCATCTATATCATTCTCTTTAGCAAAATTCAAAATCCACTCTATGACTTTTTCTTCTTTTAAAGATGGTGATGGGATTTGCACTAAATTACAAAAAATATCTAAAAGCTCATTATCTTTTCTTAAATCTTCTAATTTCATAAAGTACCTCTTTTCCTAAACAATAATAAAGCTATTCGCCGCGAAAGAATCTTCTACTTGTACCTTCGCCACCTATTCTCACAGTTACAGGTCTTAAACATCTAGGACATCTACCTACATAAGCTGTACCGGCTTTATTTTTATAAAGCCTTCCGTAGGTATGACAACAATCGAACCAAATACCTAAAAATGCTCTCTTTTTTTCAAGACCTTGATTTTCATCCTCAATCATTTCTTGCACCCCTTTTGTTGATATTGTTGTCTTGTATCGAGAATTACAATTTCTTTTTTTATAGGACGAAAAACACTTTCTGTAAGAGTATCAATATATGTTTGATTCAAATGAGCATAATCGAAAATTATAAGCCCATTTAAGCAGTATCTTCTTGCTGCATGAATTTGCTTCATCAAATCTGAAGTAGATCCGTTCATAAAAGTTACGAACAATCCAGCATATAATTTAGTACTAGCTGATTTATTTCTTAAAATTTCTTCCATTAAGTTCATTGCTGTCGCATCATTACAAGTCAAAAATAATGGAGTAAAACCATCTACAAAATTATTCATAGACCAACTACGCCAATCTTGCATTTTAGTAGTCAAAGCAAGTCCTCTATTTGGAAAAATTACTGTTGTCAACATAACATTATTATATCGGCATAATTGACTAGTTTTTCTTACAAAACTTGTAACTTTATTACAGCGATATAATCTCCAATTATACCAAAGAGAATCTGTTGTTTTCAATGTTATTGGATCTACACCATAAATATTTTTAAACTCGTTTCTTGCTACTCGAGTATATCCCCAATTTGACATATCATAATTTGAATAGCTAATATCCAAAGATTGAGGATAGCGAATATAATCCAAATTTATACCATCAGGTTTATAACATGTAATTATTTCTGTAAGTAACTCATATAAAAAGTGTTGAACCTCTGGATTTGCTGGATCTATAAAATATCCATTATGCTCAGAAATTGAATAAGGGATTGTATTAGAATCTGCATTCCGTTTTTGATAATTAGCCCATTGTGGCTTTTTAGCTAAAATATATTCCGGATTTGTCTCTG
>CALVAL010000109.1 GCA_944325535.1 Candidatus Gastranaerophilales bacterium | reverse complement strand
TTGTAAAGAAACACCTTAAATGATTATTTGTAACACTCAAAATGAGTATTAAGAAAATTAAAGTTTATATTTTGTTTTTTATTTCTTCAGTTTTTGAATCACCTGAAAATGTCTGATTAACTTGATTACCAAAAGGTAGTATCATTTGAGACATTAATCCTTGAGCTTGAGCTTCGCCTATTTTTTTGTGAATATATTTCACTCTATCAATTGAAATACTATCTTGAATATTTCTAAATACTGAAGGCTTTTCATTTTTATTTAATGTAACCTTGTCTAACATTTTATATTCATCTTTTAAAATACTAATTTTGGCATTATTTGATACTCCACTTTCTGTTCTTTTCCCAGGAATATTTTCTATTTTAGCTTCATATTGGTAACAAATTTGTTCATCTGCATTTGTTACATAATTTATTGTGCAATTAAACCATAGCTCTACTTGTCTACCATTATCTAGTTCATTCCAAAGCCTATCTCGTTGCTCTGTACTATGCACTCTAAGAATTATTTCTTCATTTCCACGTAAAAGTTTGATAAAGCTTGAATAGTTATCATTTATTGTAGCATTAGACTCAGTCGTTATTCTTGAATTAATATCAATTTTTACTGAATTTATTTGATGCTTATCTTCGTTTTTAATACAAAAAATTCTATGATTTTGAGAATATAATTTATTATCATCATCATAGAAGTCAAATCCATCTTTTTCTGAAGAAATAACTAATACCCTATCTCTCACATTATATGTAATTATTTCATCAATTATCTGAGAAAAACTGCAAAACCTAAGAACTGGTTTTATTATTACTAAATTATTTTTTTTATTTTGATATATCTTATCTTTTTCGTATCTTTCAGCAGTCCATTTATTAGTAAAATAAACTGTAATTATTGTTACAAATGCTGTTAAAAGCCCTGTTCCAAGAGTAGCTCCAAACATCCACCAATCTGTTACATTATTTATTATTTGACTTTCCATTTATTACTCCATTATTTTCTTGTTTTTATTTATTTTGTTTTCTTTGTGCCGGATAAAATTAATATCTAAGATTCCCCTTTATCTATCATAGCACAAAAATCAACCCCAAATACTACACATATTATATCGTCAATATAAAACAAATTCGTAGGCAAATAATGACTTTGTCCTTGTTTGTGATAAAATAATTTTGGGAAGTCAAGAGTTGGTGTTCTATGAGTTGCGAAAAAGAAGCAAAAGCTAGAATTAAGATAAATAAGCAGCTTGAAGAAGCTGGTTGGCGTTTAATTGATGATGAAAAAGGTAGAGCTAATGTTGATTTGGAATACTCTACTAAGATAAAACGAGATGACAAATTTAAGACTGGGATTTTAGATTATCTGTTATTAGATTCAAAGAACTTTCCACTATGTGTTTTAGAAGCAAAAAGGGATGATGTTGATCCGCTATATGCAAAAGAACAAGCTAGAGCTTATGCAATGAGCCAGAATATTCGTTTTGTAATACTTTCTAATGGTAATATAAGCTATTTATGGGATATAGAAATTGGAAACCCTGAGATTATAACATCAATGCCAACTCAAGAATCACTTGAACAAAGAATTTCTTTTAAACCAAATGTAAAGAGTTTATATTCTGAAGTGATTACTAAAGAATATGTTGCATTAATGCAAAATCCCAATTTACTAAAAGAGCCTGACTATATTGATGAGAGTAAGAGAGATAAGTTTTGCTTTGAAAAAGGTTATAGAATTTTAAGGGACTATCAAATTAATGCAATAAAAGCTCTACAAGCATCAGCTAAAGACGGAAATAACAGATTTTTATTTGAAATGGCTACTGGAACTGGTAAAACACTGACTTCAGCAGCAATAATTAAATTATTTTTAAAAACAGGAAATGCAAGAAGAGTTCTATTTTTAGTTGACAGAATTGAATTAGAACGCCAAGCTGATAAAAACTTTAAAGAATATTTGAAAGATTATACTACATTAGTTTATAAACAACATAAAAATGATTGGAAAAAAGCTGAAATAGTTGTTACAACTATACAGAGTTTGTTGATAGATGATAGATATAAAAGAATATTTTCACCAACTGATTTTGATTTAATCATATCAGATGAATCTCATAGATGTATAGGTGGTAATGCAAGAGCTGTATTTGAATATTTTATAGGTTATAAATTAGGACTAACAGCTACACCAAAAGATTACATTAAAAATGTTGATACAAAAAAATTAAAATTTGAAGACCCTAAAGCTTTAGAACGTAGAATTTTATTAGATACTTACAAGACATTTGGATGTGAAAGTGGAATACCTACTTTTAGATACAGTTTATTAGATGGTGTAAAAGATGGCTATTTGATTAATCCAATAGTTATTGATGCAAGGACAGACATAACAACAGAGTTGCTGTCAGAACAAGGGTATTCTGTAATGCAAATTTCCGATGATGGTGATGAAACAGAAGACCAAATGTTTAAAAAAGATTTTGAAAAGAAATTCTTTTCTGAGAATACTAATATTCAATTTTGTAAAACGTTATTAGAGAATGGTTTAAAAGACCCGTTTTCAGGAGAATTTGGTAAAACAATAGGTTTTTGCGTAAGTCAACCTCACTGTGCTAAAATTGTTCAAATTTTAAATAAAATGGCTCATGAAATATGGCCAGATAAATACAACTCTGATTTTGCAATTCAAGTTACATCTTGTGTTCCAACAGCACAAGATATGACAGAACAGTTTTCTAATAATAATCTAGCAGGTAATTCAAGATTTTTAGAGGATTATAAAACAAGTAAAGCAAGAGTATGTGTAACAGTCGGAATGATGACAACAGGGTATGATTGTCAAGATATTTTAAATCTTGCATTAATGCGTCCAATATTTTCACCTACAGATTTTGTACAGATAAAAGGAAGAGGTACAAGAAAATATACTTTTAAATATCCAACAACAAAACCTACTGAATTTATTGAAAAAGA
>CALVAL010000108.1 GCA_944325535.1 Candidatus Gastranaerophilales bacterium | reverse complement strand
AAGATGAATTCTGTAAAAAAGCATTTGAACAAGTAAAAAAAGATTATGGATATGAAAATATATCTATTAAATTCCAAAATTTTACAACAAAGAAAAATATAAAAGGAGCTTGTAATACACTACATCACAGAATTGAAGCTAATTATAATAATAACAAACAATTTCTAGAAACATTGATTCATGAGTTTCAGCATTTAAAACAACAAGAATATGCATATAGAACTGATAAAAAAATGCACATAGAAGCATTCTATAAACGACTATTGAAAACCAATACAAATTATATAGATGAACTGTTAAAATTGAATAATTTACCAAAGAATACAATAAATATAAATAATATAGAAACTGAGACTAAAGATACGATAAAAAATAGCCTAAATGATTTATTTGGTAGTAAACAAAATTTTGATAAAAATTCTGAATATTATAAACAAGGTTTAAAATATATTGATAATGAAGCTAACTATATTAATAATGGGAAAGAATATTTTGAACAACTAATTGAAAAAGAAGCTTATGCTACTGGTGATAAGCTTAAAGAAATTTACAACCACTTTGCAAATCCTTGGCGAATATTTTAGAAATAACAGAACAAGAATTATTTGATTTTTCTAATTAATTTACAAAAAAATAATAGATCAGGCATTTTCTAAACAGTACCCTAAAAACTAGACAAAGAAAAAAGTCAACTTTAGGATTTCAGTTCATTATGCCCTATTATTTTTTGTTTTTATTTTCATTTTATATCAAATAAAACTTAAATAAGTTTATATCTTGGATTTCATTAAGCCAACAATAACTTAATTTATCAATCCTAGAGTCCTTTTTAGAATCTTTTATTTATGTTTTACGTTAATTTTACAACGTTTATTTTTGTTTTGTTATTGTAAGAAATTATCCTATAACACTGTGTCTATGGAAATAGTTTTGCGATTACTTCTTGAATTCACCCAAAGTAAAATATAAACTTTTGTAAACTTCTTCTTAATAAAGCTAAAGTTTTTCAAAATAATGCCGTTACATTCATAAAAGGAGTAATATTATGGACATTAATCAATATAGAATATATTCGGCTCTTTCTAGAAGTGAAAATAAGAAAATAGATGAACTACAATATTTTAATAATATTATTAAAAGTATTGAAAAAGCTGACAGTTACAGTACATTAAAATCTGTGCTTACTAAAAAATACAATATTGAAATATCTTCACAACGACAAAATATATCGTCTACATGTTATATAGAAACAGTTAATACTGATTATCAACATATCGTTAAGTTTTTATCGCCAAATAATGATTACGTTTACCATTTTAAAAAGGAGGAAGAATAATGGATTTAAATAATTTAAAAAGCTTGAATAAAAAATACTTATTCAGTGACACTTCGACTAAAAAATCAGCTCTAAACACTGAGCTGAAAACTAGTAGTACAAATAATACTAGTGAAGCAACAACAGTAAAATTTAGTTTAGAAGAAGCTCAAAAATTATTAAATGAAGGAAATATAGACGAAATTATTAAATATTTTGAAGAACACAATCAACCATATAAATATTCTGAAGACAAAACTACTGGGAAATTTACATTTTCTTTTGAATATCAAAATCACACATATACTCATGTTTTCTACAATGAAAATGGAGTAGACTCTAATGAAGTATATCCTGAAGAGCCTAGTGACAATGAATATGATGAAAATGGCTTTAGCTTTGGTAATATAGAAAAAGATACTACATTGGATGAATTATATGATGAAAATGGAGTATCAGAATTAGAAGATATCCTGTCTAACAAAATGCTTGGTGGAACCAAAGGCAACGTTGATGCTGGAGGATGGGATAAATTATTTGCACAAGTAGAAACAATGAAACCACAATTCCTAGAATATATCAGGGAACAATTGAAATCACGAGGTAAAGAATATAATGAAAGTACGGCTGAAAAGTATTTAAATGTCTTTATAACAAAAGCTATAAGAAGTTATGGCGAAGGTAGTTATAAATACGGATTTAATAATATTGATTTACCAGAAAATCCTACTTTTGAAGATTTAGTTAACTGCATCAAAAAAGAAATTGATTCTGAAATTAATTCTACAACACTAGACATTAGTCCTTTCTCTGGAGAACTAGATTATTATACATTAGATTATTATCTAGTCGATACCGCAGATTATTTCTTAACAGAAGAAGAAAAAGAGTTAAAATTTGTAATGGAAGTCGTTACAGATAACATATCGCACGGAACAGAAGATTTTGAATTATTGAAAAAGTATGTTAATACATATTCTATACATATGGGAAATTATCTAAAGGCTAAATACCCTAACTTATCTGAACAAAATATAAGTATCATTTTGAATCAAGCATATTCTCTTGTCATGGAAAACAATACACCAAACCCTGATAGCCGAGGTATTTATTCTATAGATGGAGTGTTAGAACTTTATAAATATAAATGTATAGAACTAGCATCATCTTACTAATAATTTTATATAACAACACAACTATATTTTCCAATCAATAAGCAAACTCACTTAAAATAAGCGAGTTTGCTTATTGATATTATTTTAGAACTTAAACAGGTTCTTTATTTCTTCAGCGGAATTTTTAAACTGTTCTTTAGATGTATTCCACTGGTCCTTAGAACTATTAATAGCTTCATTAATACTTTTTACTGTATTATCCAAATCCGCACCTACAGAAGTTTTTATATCGCTAAGAGTCTCTTTAACGGTCTTAGTCTCAATAGCAGACATATCAACTTCTGTAAGCCATTTGAAAGATTTAACCGCAGAAGCACTACCTAGAGCTCCGTTCAATACAACCTTGAAATCTTTATAGCTTGTACTCCCTGATGATAAAGCAGGTATCGCAGCTGTATTTTCTGTTTTTGGACTCTGAGTCATTGCATTCACTATATTTGATGTTAATGAGCCAAATTTTGGAATATAATTTAGCAATTTACTTGCTGATAAATCACCTAAAGGTCCAAGTTTTGCAACAATTTGACCTTCCAAACGTCCTAAAATATTTAATGAGGAATAGCCGCTTAGCAGATTATATTTTCCAACTACAAAATAAGCGAGCGAAGGACCTGAGCTTTTAATTTCTGATATATTTGCCCAACCGTTAGCGAGTGCAATTTTACCATCAATATAGCTAAATTTTGCCGTATCAGTAAACCAAGTTGTACTTGTAATTGTCGCGACTGTAGTTTTTAAAATAGTATTACCGATGATATTTGATGCTTGTAAAAAATTCTCAAGACTACCTATTGCACCAAAAGCACCATTTTTAACATTGAATGTAATATTACCCTTTAATGAT
>CALVAL010000107.1 GCA_944325535.1 Candidatus Gastranaerophilales bacterium | reverse complement strand
ACATCATGCATTCTTGCAGTTATCGTTAGCAATCTAGCTTGTGATGCTGCCATTCCCATTGTGCGTCGTTCCTTTTGGTTGTCCCTTTGATATGGTATACGGCATTTTTTTAGTAAAACTTTAGCTTTTTTAGTATAATTGTTACATTTCTTAAAGTTTTAGAGTTTTTGTTTTATAGATTCTTTGGATTAGTTTTTTAATAAATTTATTTGTTATAAAATTGTTATTATTTAAAAGAGGAAAATATGAAAAAAGTTTATATTGAAACAATGGGTTGTCAGATGAATAAGTCTGATGCGGAGAGAATGTTCGGAATGCTAGAGCATTTTGGATACTACAAAACAGAAGAGCCAAAAGAAGCAGATTTACTTATTATAAATACTTGCTCTGTAAGACAGCTTTCAGAAGACAAAGCATATAGTGCAATTGGTGTTTGGGGGAAATGGAAAAAATCAAAGCCCGATTTAAAAATTATTTTTGCAGGCTGTGTTGCACAACAAGCAGGGAAAGAATTGTTTAGAAGAGCTCCTTATGTTGATTTAGTTCTTGGAACACAAAGATTATATGAGTTACCTGAGTTAATTAAACGAATTGAAAATGGAGAAAGAATCGTCTCTGTCGATGAAGTTCCATATAAAGAAAGTGACATACAAATAAATCGTGTAAAATCAGTTAATGCTTGGATTCCAATAATGGAAGGCTGTAATAATTTCTGTTCATATTGTATTGTTCCATATACAAGGGGCCGAGAACGTTCAAGAGAACCTGAATTTATTTTTAATGAAGTAAAAAAAGCTTTAAAAGAAGGGTTCAAAGAAATCACTTTGCTTGGACAAAATGTTGATAGCTACGGAAAATGGCTAGGAGAAAAAACAGAAGAAAATCCTTTTGGATATACAAAAGATGAAAATGGTAATATTATAAATCTAGCTTGGCTTTTAAGAAAAATCAATGCATTCGATGGCAAATTCAGAATTAGATTTGTAACATCATACCCTACAGATATTACAGATGAACTTATTGATACAGTAATTGAATTGGATAAGGTCTGCGAATACTTCCATATTCCAATGCAACATGGTGATGATACTGTATTAAAAAGAATGAATCGTAAATATGATTATGCAACTTATAAAAAAATATGTGATCATATAAGAAAGCGTATTCCAGATGTTACTATTACAAGTGATTTTATTGCTGGATTTCCTGGAGAAACGGAAGAACAATTCCAGAAGATGCTAGAAGCTATGACTGAATTAGAACTTGATTATTCAAATACTGCTGCTTATTCACCTAGAGAAAAAACTGTTGCCGCAAAATGGGTGGATGAATACATTGATGAGGATGTAAAAACAGAGCGCTTAGCAAGATTAAACGAACATAATAGGGAATGTTGTTTGAAATCTAATCAAAAATTTGTAGGAAAAGAAATGGAAGTGTTAGTTGAAAAACACGAAATTCATAATGGCAAAAGCATTATTTCTGGAAGAACTAGAAATAACAAAATAGTCCATATTCCTTATGAAAAAGATATTACTGGTGAATTTGTAAATGTAAAAATTACAAAAGCCAGAACTTGGTATTTGAACGGAGAATTAGTATAAAAAAATGAAGAATATAAGACAATCAAACGTTAATATTCATAAAGATGCGTGGGTTGAAATAAATTTAGAATACCTCGCCCAAAATATCAAAGAAATAAAAAAAGGCATTCCTGAAAATAAAAAATTTATGGCAATAGTTAAAGCAGATGCTTATGGTCACGGAGCTTCTATGATAGCTCAAACTATGTTAGCATCTGGAGTTGATGCTTTGGGAGTTTCATCTGTTGATGAGGGCTTGGATCTTAGAAATGTAAAAATAAAGGCTCCAATATTAGTTGTCGGAGCAATCCCATTATGGGCAATAGAAACTGCTGCTCAAAATGACATTGCTTTTTCTATTTTTAACGAAGAACATCTAAATGCGTGCAAGCAAGTCTTTGAAAGAACTGGTATTCGACCTAAGGTTCATGTAAAAATTGATACCGGAATGAATAGAATAGGCGTTCGCTCAGAAGATGCTGTTGAGTTTATAAAACAAGTACAAAGCCTAAAAGAGTATATAGATTTTAGGGGGATTTTTACTCATCTAGCATCTGCAGAAGAAGAAATTGAAACAGAAAAACAATTTGAACGATGGAATAGTGTAGTAAATAATGTTGATACTACAGGACTATTATTACATATCCAAAATACAGCGGCTACTTTTGCATATGAAATAAAATCAAATATGGTTAGAGTAGGGATTTCATTATATGGATTATACCCGGATTTACCTCCAAAAATAAAATACCGACCAAATTTAAAACAAATAATGGGACTAAAAGGGAGAATAACAAATATCCATGAAGTAAAAGCAGGAGAAGGCGTAAGCTATTCTCATAAATTTATAGCTTATGAGCCTACAAAAGTGGCAACTATTCCAATTGGTTATGCAGATGGAGTCTCTAGAGGGCTTTCTAACAAGATTTATGGTTTAATTAATGGCAAAAAAGTTAAGCAAATAGGTAATATAACAATGGATCAAATGATGTTTGATCTTTCTAATGTTGATGCTAATGTTGGTGATGTTATTACGCTTTTAGATTCTGATTCATTACCCCTTGATAGTTGGGCAGAAATATTGAATACTATTAATTATGAGCTGACTTGCAGATTGAAAGTTCGCTTACCAAGAGTGTATGTAAGATAAGGAGATTAATATGAAGAAATTTTTAATAATATTTACTGCTTTATTAGTTGCACTACCAGTAGTAGCTGAGACTAGTCCGTTTGAGAATTTAAATCAATATTTTAACTATCTCCCTAATGCTGTACATAAAAATTGGACTCCATATAAATCAGAAAAAGATTATGAAGTGACCGTTCAATTCAGAGTAAAAAAGAACGGAGAAATTACTGAGCCTACAATAGTTAACTCTACAGAAGAAAAGGCAAATACATCTGTTCTAGAAGCTGTAAAAATGGGTAGTCCATATAAACCTCTACCAGATAAATATCCTAGTGAAAGTGTTAATACGCAAGTTATATTACAATATAGAAAATAAAACATCCTATTTACTTTTAGCCCTTTTTGTAGTAATCATATGGATATAAATAAAAGATTTTATAGAGGATGAGGGCAGTCTACAAGAAATAAATTGTCCTCGAGAATAGAAAAAGGAGAACTCAAATGAGTGAAAGAAAATTAGTCGGAACAAATGAAATGTTCAAAAAAGCATTAGCAGGCGGATACGCTATTGGTGCTTACAACGTAAACAACATGGAAATTTTGCAAGGTATTGCAGAAGCTGCAG
>CALVAL010000106.1 GCA_944325535.1 Candidatus Gastranaerophilales bacterium | reverse complement strand
TATTTGGAATATATAATCTTCTGTAATTCATAGATGTATTTTAGCATATATTAAAAGATGCGGTAAATCACAGATTTACCGCATCCTACAAACTGTAGAAACCAACAAACAAATCCGACAGAACCTAAAAATAAATAAAATATATTAACTTAAATATGATAATAATCGTTCTTCTTCAGGCGATAGCTTTGCAAGTTGTTTTTTAGTAAGTAATTCTGCTTCGATTTCTCCAGGAATTCCTTCAGACGCATAACCGGAGATTTTTTTATATATTGTTTCAAACTCTTTCGGGATTTTTCTAAATCTTTCGCTCATTAATTGAGTTTGACCTATATGATTAAACTCATGCATAACTGTGTGCAATGGATGATTTGTTGATAAGAATGATTTTTCAAAATCTTCAATGAATTTTATGAATACATCGTAGACATTATTTAACTGAGGACTATTCTCAGGTTCCCTTATCTGCATCATTGTTTTTGTTAATCTAGAGCTTGGTGTCGCTTCTAATAAAACTGTATTTGTTAAATCTGAATGGCTTAATAATTCTCCTGCACCATCGATAAGATCAGTTGCGATAATATTATCTGGAATTTTTTGTCCATTTTTAGTTGCTAATTTAACACTTTCCAAAACTTTTTTAGCAAGTAGGATGCTTTGTTTTTTATATAAGAATATTTTTATTTGGCAAGTATGCCAAACATAATAGTTCGTAGGATGTGGTAAATCTTTGATTTACCGCATCAAAACTACTAAAAGAAATTTTTGCAATAAAGATAGTGAAAAGTTACAAATTTTAACAACTAATTATTAAATCATAATAGCAAAAATTCAAAAGAGAAATTTTATTATCCATTAATATAAAATTTATACAAGCTTCTTAAATTAATTTTTTACGTTTTGTAAATCTTTTGCAAACTCTAAGCAAATTTATTTTTTTTTAGTTTTAGGTACAATATAATACATAATTTCTAGAAGGGAAAAGAAAGGAATATAATATGAAGATTCAAGCTCTTAATTCGATTACTCAAACATATTTTAACAAACAAAATGACAGAAAAGACAGTGTCAATTTTCAACAAGCACGATTAATATCAAAGCCAGCTAAATTTATTGCAACATCATCAATATTAGCTGCAACAGGCATTGTGGCAAATAAAATAAATGATCAAATCAGCAAAAAAGATATATTATTACAACGTATAAAAGAAAATCCTGAAAACATAAAAAATAAATTAATGCAGCTAGGTGATGATGGTCATACTCCTATGTATCTTGATGAATTAAGCAAAGAAGATATTATATCTATTAATGAAGCTTTTGTTGAAGCAGGAGAGGTAGATAAACTAGCCGAAATACACCAAGTTAAAGATTCTTCACAACGTTATCCAATTCATAGTTATTTCTCAGAACCGGAGCTTATTTTTAGTACTTTAAACTCTTTAAAAACGAAACCAGATACAATAGAAATACTTGCAGGGTATAATAATTTATGGCTAAGAGACCACGATAGAACTGTAGAAAATCTATATAAAATAAAAGAAATATTCAAAGATTCTCCAGATACATTAGCAGTTGTCCTGAATTCTTGTGGTTACACAATTAACAAAGATACTTATTTAGAATACTTTGATGCATTAAATGATGTGCCTGATGCTTTAGCACAACTTCATGCTGATGTTTATAGCGAACGTTATGATGGTCCATTTGGTAAACAATTTACTGAAAACTATCCTCAAAACGTTACATATGGAATTATACAAAAATATATTGATTTGGCTATCAATTCTGACTTAAATGAAGAAAAATCAATAGAAATATTGCGTCGCTATGAAGATGAGGCGGCTGAAGCGAATATTCTCCCACTAGCCATAAATAGATCCTTTCAACAAGAACTTTCAAATAAATTAAAAGAATCATATAAAAATAAACAAAGCAATTTATTTGATAAAATAATAAGCGAAAATAAATAAAATAAACTTGTATATCATAAATTATCAGTTCATAGTAGTAGGTTGGAGCAAGCATGCACAACCTACTACTAGCTATAGCCTGCTTTTTTGTTCAAGCTCTGCACGGTAGCGTTTGTAATTATTATTCAACTCCGTCAGGCTAATCGCTTTATCTATAGCCTCAAGTGCGTGTTCGTAATCCCCTGCTATTTCATACGCATGAGCTAAATAAAAATAAGAAAACGGAGTCTTTTCCATTTCTGCAATCAGTTTTGATGAATTGATTCTTCTTTGGTCATATTTTGCTTTGAGCCTTTTTGATTCCATCAAATCCTCTTCTGCCCCCTTTTCATCACCTAAAGCTCGTTTTATCTTACTTCTTTTTCCGTATAAAAAATATGAATTTATATCGCCTTCGACTTCATTTATTGCTTTATTTATATAATCCAAAGCTATTTGATTATTTACATTCACAAAACTATCCGAATTTTCTACATAACGTCGCATTGTATCAGTTTTTACAATAGTTGTATTAAATGTATACTTAATCGTAAGGCTTTCTTTTGATGTACTAGCAGGGAATTTATCAAACGGAGCAGCTTTTTTTAGGGCTTCTAATGTTGCTTCATCAAATACAGGATTATTTGAGCTCTCAACTATTTGTGCATCAAGCAGATGTCCAAATCTGCTTACTTTAAACATAACTGTTGCATGCCCGTCTTCTACAAAATCAGGGGGATTCCAAGCTCTTTGGATTTTATTTTGCAAAGAGCTCATATAATCAGAAAAGCTTACCTGTAAATCTCTTGCACCTCTGTATTTGTCATAGTCAAATTCAGAAGGAAATACAGGCAATGCAAACATAAAAAATATGCAAGCAAGAATAAATCTTTTTACACCATACCCCATACAATTATTCTATAGTAAATCAAATATAGAGTAAACTTTTTGTAAAACAGCCTTTACAAATTCTTCTTTCATTTTAATTCTTGGAGTATCAGGCGATAATAAAACCTCAAAAGTCCAAGATTTATTTTTTGTATAAATCGTAGAATACATAAGTCCGACAGGCTTTTCTTTTGTTCCACCAGTAGGTCCTGCAATACCAGTAGTTGAGATACAAATATCAGCATTCGTTAGTTTATAAAGACCTTCTGCCATTTCATAAGAGCATTCCTCACTTACAGCACCGAAGTTTTCCAAAGTCTCTAGTCTTACCCCAAGCATTTTATGTTTAGCTTCAATAGAATATGTAACTAAATTAAGATGCACAAATTCTGAGCTTCCGCTTATATCCGTAAGTTTTGAACTCAAAAGCCCTCCTGTGCAGGATTCAGTCGTAGCTATTGTTAATTTTTTTTCGAATAGTTTTTTCGCGACATCAAGTTCTATACTCATTTTTACCTCGTTTTTTATTATATCTGAAAAAAGTTTAGAAGAAGTTAATCATTACTTCTATTCACTACTCACTATTCACTAATCACTAGCT
>CALVAL010000105.1 GCA_944325535.1 Candidatus Gastranaerophilales bacterium | reverse complement strand
AGACGATTTATAATCGTCTTTTTTATTATAGAAACTTGTTATCCTTTTTTAACAACTGTAGCAATTAAATCACCATAGCTATTAAAACATCCGTTAGTTTCTTTTATTTCATAGGAAATTTCACTATCCTGAGCTTTTTCTTTTTTAGCAAAAGCTTCAGCTGATTCTAAATCTTTAAATTCTCCTGCCATGTCAGGCTCAAAATAAGATGGTTTATCAATATAGACTTGATACATACGCAAAAAACTCCTTTCACCTAATTTTACTATAAATGTTAGGTGAATTCAATAAAAGATAATATGTCCTTAATTTAATTATTTAGGTTGAAACAAAGAATGTTTTATTTTAATTGTAAATTTTTGTAAAGATATATTTCATTTCTCTAAAGTTTCTAAATAAAAATGCCGTTAGTTAGGTTAAGGAATTTTTATAAATAATGGAGTACTTATGTCAGGAGTTGATATAAAAAAAACTTTAGCTTACCAAATAGCTTTAAAGCTTGATAAAATGGATGAAGGAGGAAAAGATTCTAAAATTAATAAATCTATATGGGATAAATTTGCACAAGAGTATAATGGTAAAGAAATAAATGAATCCATGACTTTAGATCAAGCAACAAAGTCAATAACTACTTATTTAATCAGAAAAGCAAGCGAGCTAGGGACTACAGCAGAGAAACTTGCACAAGAATGGTTAGGCAGGAATAACACTGATGAGTCTGAAAATAGATCTAATAATAGATCTTTTGAAATAGAAAATAATACTGTCGAACAGAACCCAACAATCAAGGGTCAAGAAGCAGATTTTTCAAAAGCCAAAATATCTCCTTTAAAAGTAGAGAGTCCTTTTGTTGACGCAGATGAACCAATAATTGAGAAAGTTCCTTTGGTAAAAATGGAGTATGAAAATCCAATAAAAACTGGTCAAGAAGAAGAACTTTCAAAAGCAAGTATATCTCCTATAAAGATAGAGAGTCCTTTTGGCGAAGTAGATGAACCAGTAATTGAGAAAGTTCCTTTGGTAAAAATGGAGTATGAAAAGCCAACAATCGAGGGTCAAGAAGCAGATCTTTCAACAGCAAAAATATCTCCTTTAAAAGTAGAGAGTCCTTTTGGCGAAGTAGATGAACCAGTAATTGAGAAAGTTCCTTTGGAGGAAATTGAGCATGAAAATCCGACAATAAAGAGTCAAGAAGCAGATCTTTCAACAGCAAAAATATCTCCTTTAAAAGTAGAGAGCCCTTTTGTAGAAGCAGAGAAACCAGTAATGGAGAAAGTTCCTTTGGTAAAAATGGAGTATGAAAAGCCAACAATCGAGGGTCAAGAAGAAGAACTTTCAAAAGCCAAAATATCTCCTATAAAGGTAGAGAGTCCTTTTGTTGAAGTAGATGAACCAATAATTGAGAAAGTTCCTTTGGTAAAAATGGAGTATGAAAAGCCAACAATAAAGAGTCAAGAAGCAGATCTTTCAAATGTTAAAATAGAACCACAAAAAATAGAGAGTCCTTTTGTACCTAATTATCGTATAGAAGAAAATAAAAAAGGTGAGACTTTATATATTTACGAAAGTAAAACTGGACGTAAAACTATTGTAAATCATGGCACAGAAGAGGTCCCAGCCCTTGATATATCTTATAATGTAGGAGATGCAAAAGTTTCTGTTCAATCTACTATAAAATTAAACGAAATGGGTAAAGTTATATTAGATGAGAATGGTTATGCAGGTGCAATTACTATTGAGAAAAATGGAGAGAAAACAGTTGTTCCATTGGAAGTCGGTATGTTAGACTTTGATATGAACTTACTACCCAATGGAATTAGAATCGGCAAAGATTATCATATAGACTATAATTCAAAAATGAAGGAAGTAAATACTTTCATCCAAACTTTTACGGATAATATTTTTAAAGATCTTTCTCCAGAAGCATTGGATTATTTTACAAAAGAGTGTGATGTACTTAGGTTTAATTTACTTGATGATAGTAGTGAATTAATTCATGGGACTTTTGATGCCGCGGGAGATGTTAATCTAAGAGATGTTAATCTAGGAGATGATAATGATAAAAAACCTCGAAGAACATTAAATAGACTATCTTTGAATATAACTAATAAGAACAGTGCTACATATACATATGAAATGCAAACTTCATTTTTACATGAACTAGGACATGGAGTTTCTTCTTATCATATTATTGCAACAGGAGATTACGACTTAGCTCAAACAAGTCAAACTTGGGCAGATACATTTAATGATGTTTATAAATATGTACAGGATAATAATTTAAACTCTAATGGAGCTTTTGACTATATGTTGAAACCAGTGGATATTCCAAGATCAAAATATAAGAGTGATCCTAAACAAGAACTTTTTGCAGAATTTTTTGCATATTCTATGGGGACAAAGGCTGATCTGAATTATTCTCCTTTATTTGAGACAATTAAGAAAAATAATCCAGAGTTATTTTCTAAAATGACTAATTCATTTAATGAAATTTTAACTGAAATCAATAGTAAGGATATTTTTGAACGTAAATTCGCTACAGATGCATATAGCAAATATTGTGAAGAGACAATATTGGGAAAATCAGCAGAACCAGTAAAAGAACCTGAGGAGCCACCAACTGGTGAATATCAATATGGAAAAAATTTTACAAATGATTTCAAACAGGCATATGAAGAAATCATGCAAAATGATCAAATAACTTCTAGTCAAAAAGAAAAGCTTACAAAGAATAAAGATCATATATTAAACCAAATAGGTTATTTTGCAGGTAGACATGTCGATTCTTGTAGTGATATGAAAAATATGATAAAAACAGAAGGAAGTGTATCTGCTTGGATTTCGAGTTATTCTTCTGAACTCCAAGATTATGATATTGGAAGCAAAGAGTGCAAATCTATTATTTCAGATGTATTAAAATTGCTTATGGAAAAATATAAAAATTTGCAATAAAATATTATTTTTTTAGAGCTACTATAAATATTGTAAATATTTGTAAAAAAAAATTAAAGTTTTTTTAATTTTAGCCGTTATAAAAATGTATTAATAGGAATGATATAAATGGTATTTGATTATACAGAAACTAATTATAATAAATATTTAATTGCTAAAAATATAGAAGAAAAAAATATTCAAAAGTATGAAAATTTTAAAGAACGAATAAAATGCTTCCAAAAAGTAAATACACTTCAAGAAGCAAAGGAATTGGCAAAGAAAATTTTGCCAACAGCAAATGAAATTAATATTATTAGAATAGGTAATGCAAAATGTACGATCATTAATAATGAAAAAGAATTTAATATAAATGTGGAAACAGTTGACGAGTATATTAGCTATAACTTTAATTAATGGAGGAAACATTAGGTGAATTATTTTGGTAATTATAATTATCCAACTATAACTGGATATGTACAAACAAGAACCACTACAACTTCTGTACCTACAAGTACAGATATTGTACAAAATTCTCCTACTCCAACAGTATCTGCTAATACAATAACAAATAATGTTCCAACTATATCTCCAAATGTAACTACATATGCTCCAACAACAACATCTAATGTTCCAACACTTGTTTGTCCAACATTTTCTAATAATACTAATTGGAATAATACACCTACTTCTTGGTCAATTACGTATACTCTTCCTTTAATAACTCATACTGTAACCAGCACAAGCGGAGTAACCACAACAAACTATGTAACCGGTACTCATACTGTAACCGGCACAAGCGGAGTAACTACAACAAACTATGTAACCGGTACTCATACTGTAACCGGCACAAGCGGAGTAACTACAACAAACTATGTAACCGGTACTCATACTGTAACCGGCACAAGCGGAGTAACCACAACAAACTATGTAACCGGTAC
>CALVAL010000104.1 GCA_944325535.1 Candidatus Gastranaerophilales bacterium | reverse complement strand
TCAAAACAGAACCATTCAGGAGGTTTTGCAATAATCTTTGCAGGTAGAACGTGACCGGAAGCACTTTTCTTCCATATAATTTCAAGTGGCTGATAACCGAATGATGTAGCATCTAAAATATCAGAAATTAGTTTATGGATATTTAATTTTTTTAGTAATTCTTCTATCTCTTCAGCATTCTTATCTTTATCTAAGCCCCTGTTTATCTCCCAATTTAAAGATAAAACACCCGATTTTCTAGATTGAATACACGCAAAAACGTGAGGGTCACAAAGAAGTTCTTTGTAAATTCTAATATCTTTGCCTTGTTTGCGTAAAACAATGTCAGGATCAGGAAGAATATTAGCTAGCGAATAAAAATTCAATGCACGTTTTCTTGTTGCAATTTCTGTTGCAAAATAATTTTTCATAAAATATCCTTATTCGATTAAAATAAAATAGCTTTTAAAAACCTTTTAACGGCTTTTAGTTTTAAAGTTTTATGTGGTTTAGATATAAACTGTTGTTGTAAATTTCTAACGGGGCTTAAAATCAATTTTAGAACTTTGATACTAATGCAAAACTTTCTCTTCTTTTTCTGGTAGCAATATTAATCTCACCGGAGCCACTTCCTGCTGCGTGCAGTGCTAGGGCTAACGCCCAAAACCTATCTGCGTGTCCATTTTGTGAATGCTCAGCATCGAACCTAATATTACCGGAAGATGTTGTAATCCTTCTTATTGAATGTAAATCTTCTCTGATTTCATGAGCTTTTGGGATAAAAACAGTCCTGTTTTCAAACTCTGTTCTTAAGTTATATGCTAAATCTTCTTTTACACGATTAGTAAAAGTAACACCTTCTACACGATATTTTCCGAATTTAAATTGAGTACTCTCTGCCATTTGCATACCAATACCCGTATCATCTTGACAATCACGTCTAAACAATTTGTGCTTTAAGATATTATGCAGAATTTCTTCTTGTTGTGCAAAAGGCATCTTTGCTAATTCAACAACCATTCTGGTATATTTAATATTTTCAATTTTTTCTAATACCCATATAACAGTTAAATCTTTTTTACGTCCTACATCTACTCCAACATAGAATTCATGTTGAATTTCTTCTAGAGGTTTTAAAATATCTTCTAGCTCACACGATGATATTAAATCATATGGTAAAAATGCACTTGATTCATCTACTGCTATACAACAATATTCTTGCAACCAAGTATATTCATCAAAACAGTTCTCTTCTTCGTTTTTTAACCAAGCTTCTTGCTCTTGCAGGGTTGTTTTTCTTTGATAAATTCTATCAACAAGACCTTCTGAAACAGCAAGTTGAATAGGTGTTTTGTGATGAGACCAATTTAATTTTCCTTTCTTGGTTTGTTCAAGGAATTTGTAATACAAACAATTTTGACCGTTATGGGTAGAAAGTATTCTTAATGGATAACCCCAAGTAATACAAGGTCGAGCCGCTTTCCAAAGTTCTTCTGCATTATTGTGAAAAGCAAACTCATCAAGAACAACTTTTCCACCTTTAGAACGAAACCCTTTAGGATTAGACGATAAAGCGTGTATTTTTCTACCATTAGAAAATTCAATCACCAGAGCTTTAATATCTTTCTCATTATCTATAACAACTTCTCCAATTTGTTTTGCAGATGCGTGAAATAATTTTACCCATTGTTCGCAATAATCAATATATTCTTTTGCTGCTGATTCATCTGCTGAAGAAAACCAAACAGATGGAACTTTTTTGTTTATACAGTCCCTAACATCCTCATAGCTTTGAACATATGTTGCTCCAATACGTCTTGATTTCTCCCATATCTTGATTTGAGAATTGTCATCAAGCCATCTTTGTTGATATGGTAAAAAATAATTATTCTTCACGAGAAGGCATTCCTAATATTTCAGTTTCTATTAGTTTTACAAAATCTGGAGTAATTCCTTGTTGTTCGCTTTCTTTAGCACCTTTTTTGATGTTATCTTCATAGTCTTTTATCTTTACAATTAAGGGTAGCATTTTGGTAAACGTGTACATTCTGCTTGAATTTACCTCATTTCCATTATCTAAATCATACTCAATCGAAGTCATTAGTTTTCTTGCAAAATTATACATTTCTTTGTGAAACAACGATGTTGTTTGATAATATTGATTTTTTTTAGTTTCCCAATCAAATTTCTTTTTCCATCTTCTTACAGTTCTTTCATTAACACCAACTTGAGAAGCAACTTCTTTTTCGGTCATTCTATCTATAACATAGAATCGTTCAGCGTTAGCTATTATAACTTCACTATTTGCCAAAATATTCCTCCAACTTTTGAATTTTTTCTTTTAAAATTCGAAGTTCTAAAATAATTGTTTGTAATCTTTGAAATTGAACTAAAGCCTTTTCTATATCTAATTTTGTAGTTTCTTCTTCAAAAGGGTTTAATAATGTTCTTATAAGTATTATCAAACCGGCAGCTTCTGTATCAAGATGCTTGTACTTTGACTTAGCTTCAGATAATTGTCCTTTAAGTTGTATATGCTCTATATTCATTATTTAGAAATCTCCTTTTTTAAAATTGGACACCAAAGATTTCCGTCAATTTTACTTTCAATTCTTGACATTACAGTTGCATTGTATTGATTTGTTTCAACTAAATCCTTTAAGATCTCAAAATTATTACTTATGATTTTTTCAAAAGTTTTTACTTGAGCATTGTGGTATATATACCAAATTACAAAGATGACAGCAGGAAAACCAATACTTTCGAATAATTTCATCATTAATGATAAATCCATAATTAAATATCCTTTCAAATTGGAAAGAAAAAAAGAGGCAATTAGCCTTTTTCTTTTAATATAATTTGTTCTGTGAATATAGTTCAACTTGCGTGGACAACTTATTTTTTAACTGAAAAAAGTTTTTGCGTTCGCAATTAGAGTTTCAATAGTTTCCTATTTTATACTTCTAAAAGAAATCAAAACTTGCAGTAGAAGTTATGCAAAGAAAGGTTTATTGAATGAAATTTTTTGAAGTATTTAAGGCAGGGAACTATCCCCAAGGAAAATTTAGTAAAAACGAAGTTAAAGAACTTGCTAAAAACTATGATCCGCAATTTTGCGAAGCTCCAATTACTTTAGACCACGAACAAAAAGGTCCGGCTTATGGTTGGGTTGATAGTTTAAAAGAAGAAAACGGAGTACTAAAAGCCTCCTTTAAAGATTTGTCAGAGGATTTAAAAGAGTTTGTTAACAAAGGAAAGTATAAAAAGATTTCAGTTGAAATCTATAGAGAATTAGAAGGTAAAAAGCCTTATTTAAAAGCTGTATCTTTTCTTGGTGCCTCAATCCCTCAAGTAAAAGGTATGCAAGCTGTTGAATTTAAAGAGGGTGAATCTGATATTTATGAGTTTGAAGATACAAACGATGATTCTCAAACAGAAATTGAAGATTTAAAAGCTATTGTTTCTGAATTGGAAGCTCAAGTCGCTGACTTTAAAGAAAAAGCTAAAAAGAATACAGAAATTAAAGAACTAAAATCTCAAATCAAAGATTTAAACATTCAATTAGCTAAATTTAAAGAAGAAGCATCCGATAAAGAAAAAATTGCTAAAGAATTAAAGGACATAAAAGATAATATAAGGGATAAAGAATACAACGAGTTTATTGACTCACAGATTGAATTAGGTATTCTAACTCCTGCAAACAAAGACGCTGTTTTATCTATTTTACAGGACTTGGATAACGTTAAAAAGTTTGACGAGTCCTCTAACAGCGTTGAAGTTTTCAAACAATTTATTTCAGCATTACCTAAACAAATTGAATTTGAAGAGTTTGCTACAAAGAAAAAAGTAACTACTGTTCAAAATGTTGAAAAATATGCTGATGCCGATGAAGACAGTTTGGAGATTTAT
>CALVAL010000103.1 GCA_944325535.1 Candidatus Gastranaerophilales bacterium | reverse complement strand
TTATAACCTGCACAAATAAAAGCATTTTGGGGATTGCTCGGATTGTTTATTTTTGACAAACATTTTTCAGGATTATCAGCATATCCCTTTGTTTTGGATAAAAATTTAAATGTACCTTTATTGTTTTGCGGAACTCGAATTTCATAACCCGTAACAGTGTCATCAAGTGCTACCATAGGTAATAAGAAAACATTGTTTTCTACATCATAACCGATTTTACATTCTTTTATAGTTTCTTCTGTTAAGCTTGTATTCTTTTTCACAAGTTCTAACATTTTATTATTGTTTAATAAATCGGAACTATATTTTTCCGTATTACCTGTATCGTATTTTGTTTTATTTAATTTTTTGAAAATAGCCTTATTACTGTTTTTTGATTTTATAATTTCTTGAGCTAATCGTTTCCCATGTTCATTATCGACACATGCTCCACAGAAAAAACCCTTATCTGGATTAAAGTTTAAATTATCACCATGTCTGTCATGTCCTTCTCCTACACAATAAGGACATTTCCCTTGATATTGATTTATTCCGACTTTTTTCAGTTCAAATCCTAAAAAACTTTCTACTTCTTGAATTTCAAAATTATAGTTAGTGCTCATTTTAGACTCCTTTTTATTCTTAATACTAGTCAACTCTGCAGTGTCAACAAATATATTTCAACAAAAAGAGCTAAAAATCTCACTCATCAAGTCTGTGACAAATTACCTTGTGGCTGTGACAATAAAATCATCTTGTATAATATCTAAATTAATGCAGTATCCATCTCTAAATTCTTTTTTAACAATATTTGTAAAACCTTCTTTTTTAAAAGCTTTGTTAATTCTTGCAGCAATTTGCCGTTCGTTATCCTCTGCTGCACCATTTTCTCTAATAATAGTATCAAGCTTATGTGTTTTTGATGTATCTTCTGCCATAGTAAATAAAGCCTCAAATAGTCTTGGACTTAAGTGAATTTTTTTATTTTTGTACATACATATTCCTCGATTGCCTATTTTTCTAAGATACAAGCATTGTTTAAAATAATCTACTGGGTCTGCATAATAATCAAAAAAGTCAAATTCATAAGTATTTTTGTTCATAATTTTGTCCTTTTTTTAATTTCTATCATGTTTTATTTTACTCATAACTAACCAACCCTCAAAATGAGATTTTCATATTTGTCTATATCTCATAAAATTTAAAATATAGATATGTATGTCTATATAAGAATATTTTATAAGATTATAAATGTGTCTAAATTATTCTAACTACAAGCAAAAACTTTTTAATAAATGCAAGAAAAATCGCGGTCTTTTTGCTTATGAATAGCAGAATCAAACTTCAAAGAAGACGCCGTAACTAGAAATCAAAAAGTTTTATTTATTCAAATATTATAAAATTAAAATACCTTTATTCATCAATATCGGTTTGAAATGTCAAATTTGAGACATTTTGTCTACTTACATAAACCATAACCTCATTGAATAACTCGGGATATATTATTTGAACAATTTGCATAAGTTCTTTAATACCCAAAGTACTGTTTCTTTTTATCAAATCATCATAAAATGCACAAATAGCCAAGTAAGTTGATTCTTTAGGCGTCTTTCTTTCATTTTTGGCAATAATTTTTGCATTGTATGCAATGTGTTCAACTAAATCAAAACCACCTGAAATAGCATGTGCAACTAAGATTGACATTTGTGGAAAATTGTCTTCAACAATTTTCGTAAGTTTTTGTATATTAGCTTCAGTTTTTAAAGTTGATGATGTCATCAAAAATGTACATAAAGATGTAATTGCAAAATAAATTGATTCATTATATGTAATATTTTCTTTCGCACGCATCTCTTTTGCACATTCTTCAATTTTCCGAATAGTTATAATGTCCTCTGCAATTTGAACGGTTTTGTTTTCAGTGTAAGTATCATTAGCATTTTCAGTAGAAGACATTATTGCAACAGTCATTATAACAATTACAATTAAAACGAAAAATGTTATAAACATAGGTATTTATATCCTTTATTAATTACAAACATTCAAGAAGGGGCTTTTGGTATCTACTATGTAGTGTCACATGTTTAATCTTAGAGCCAGCTTTTTCTTTATAACCAATTTCAACTGTTTGATTAGCATTTGTTGGATTTAATAAATCCCAAACTTCTTCAGGTTTATAATTTTTAATTCGTTTTCCATTAATTTCTACTATTCTATTTTTAGCCTTTAATCCTTCTTCTTTAGCACTGTATGATGTCGATATTAAACGTGGCCCTTTTATCATAGATTTTGGTATAATATTATATACATATACTGGCTCAAAATCATTAGAATTACTAATTCTTGTTGGAGTAGCATTAGAATCTATACCATCTGACATATAATTTTTATTTTGTGAAGTTTTTGTTTTAACAAAATAATTTAGTCCATAAGTATATCCTCCTTTTAATTCCTTCTTCAAGACAGCCAATTCTTTAATATCGTAAGCTTGCCAATAATAAGGGCTTGTTGTTAAACTCAAAAGACAATCCTTGCCCCTTGGGACAATAGTAATATTTTTTCTGAATGAACGGATATTCCACAAAGTTATATAACCGGTTTTAATAGAAAATGAGTATTTATTCAATTCATTTGATTCAATAACTGCCCCTCTTAAAGTATAGATACCTATAATGTCTTGTTTCAATTTCGTTGCATCATAATTCTCAATAATTGTTGTTGCGGCATAACTTGAAACTTGTGCAAGGAATAAAGCTGCAAGTACAGTTAAAAATTTTTTCATATTTTCCCCTTTCTTAACCACACATAGTTATATAGATTTAAATCTTTATTTACAAATGATTATCCATATAAACGCACGGTCAGTTTGTTCCATTGGTTTTATATTATCACGAAAATCATTATATGAGCAAACGTGATTTACAAAAGTTTGGAAAAAGGCTAAAGTCATTAAGACTTGATAAAAACTTAACCCAGTTAGAATTGGCTGAAATCCTTGATATGTCACCCAATTTCATTGGAATGATTGAACGTGGCGAAAGAAATACAACAGTTGAAAATGTGTTTAAAATAGCCAGAGCTTTAGGAATCAAGCCCTCTGTTTTATTTGAAGAGCTTTAGGGCTGTAAAATATCTATCGCTTTTTGCAGTTTTTTGTTTAATGTTCTGAAAAGTACGTAATAATCATCTTTACTTTTATTAAATTGTAAATCATCATCAATAATGTTGGAATCGCTAGCAAGGGCGCCTAATTTTATGAACACTTGCAAATCGTATAAAATCATTCTTGCGTCCAAAATTCTTTTTTCTAATAGTTTTAACGATTTTTTATCGTACACTAAAAATTACTCCTTTGTGTTTATATACGTATATCTAGCTATTTTATGCTAATCTACACCGGCGTCCCAACTATATGGTATAGATTTAAGCTATAACCGTACAATAACGCAAAAGTAAATTTCTGTACACCATGTTAATTTATGCGAGTAATAAACCTTAGAACTTGATCCTGAATCAAGTTTTCTATTTTATTTAGCAAGTTTGCAATTTGGCGCAAAACGAAATAATACTCTAGACTATCCTACAGCTGTAACTCTTCATCTATCACACAAGCATCAAAAGCTAACGCACTAAGCCTAGTTAAACGCTTGGTCTAGAGTAATATGTAACCCACTTCATTCAATTTATCTTCAATGCTGCTATTTGTATTTTCTTCCATTTCTTCCTCCTTTTAATTCATCATATCGGGAAGGGTTTTGAAATAAGCAACCTTGTTGCAAAAGTTAGGAAATGTCAGATTTCTTAATTAAATTAATGTTTAATATTTTTATGGTAGAATTCCTATAGGATGTTCGGAATTGCAGATATGCAAGAAAGTATGGTAGATGAAAGAGATTTTATCAATAATCGAAAGAGAAACAAAGGGAAAATGTTTTCGTTC
>CALVAL010000102.1 GCA_944325535.1 Candidatus Gastranaerophilales bacterium | reverse complement strand
AATTAGACCGTTAAGAACATTATCAACAACTATATCACCTGTATTAATTTTGTTTCTTGCAGTAAATATCTCTATTTCATTTTGTACCTTCTTCGCTATTTCATTTACTTGAGGGGATACATTTTCATTATTAAAAGGTCTGTTAGTTGGTAATCCATCAAAACCAGTTTCACCTTTGATTAAACCAAAATGTTCTAATACAACTTGTTGTTCTTCAGTCGATAACTCTTTGATTAAATTTTCAATATTATCAGCAAACTGCTTTCTTGTGTATGTCAAAGGAAGTCCTTGTTTGCCATACTGTTGAAAATCAAAGTTTTTCAAAACAGTTTCCGCATTTTGATTATTATTAGCCAGTATATTTTGAACAAACATGCGTTGCTGTGAAGCTGATATATTTATAACATCTTTTTTCTTACCAAGTGATACCGTTAATTCAGCAATTTTAGCATCAATATCAACAGGCGAATATTTACGACATAAAGTTAATAATGTTTTATCCATACTTGAAAGTGTTCCAAGCGTATTAATTTTTTCACTCAAACTTAATGATTTTGTATCTACATTAATTAATTCAAACGCTTTTAATATGTCTACAATTTTATCAGTTGGACATTTAAGACTCTTATCCGTACATAATTTTTCGGCTAACTCTTTATTTGTTAAATTAATTGCTCTAGCAATATCTTTTATTTGATCAGCAGGGAATTTTAAGTTTTTGTCAGTACATAACCGAGTAACCAAATCAATATTCATTTGATTACAGTATGGGGCTATGTCTAAAATGTGTTCTTTAGGGAAATTAAGTTCTTTATCATTATAAAGTCGAACAATTAAATTTCCATTTATTTCAGATAATATTGAAGTAGCTTTACTCAAATCCTCTTGTGGAATTATGTCAAAGTTTTCTTGTACAAATTTCGCTTTAAATTCATTTATTGATGTATTTAAAACTATACCAGCAAAATTTGCATTATCAGGATCGTTTAATCTATCATTTTTAATAATATCTTCTATTAGTGCAACATTGTTTTTATTTATATTTCTTGCACAATTCCATATTAAATTGCTATATTTTTTATTACCCATAGCAGCTAATACGGCATTCTTGTTTGTATTGTTAGTACCTTCAACACACATAAGTGCCATTCCTAAATTATTCTGTTTTTTAATATTAGCATCCCAAAATTTTTGTATTATGGATTTTGACTGTAATTGGGTTTTTAATTGTTCCCATAACTCAATTTTAACATTTACATCTTCTAATGTTTTGGCATCTCTAAGTATACTTATAATATCACTTTGCAAATAAGATTTATTACCTGATAAATCTCCTGTAAAATCTAATATATTTTCAATTAACTCAAGTTGTTTATTTAAAATTTCAGGGTTTGATGACAAATCATTCAAAATATGTTCATACATCCCATCTTCAAAGCCCTTGTTGTACATAATAGATTCAATACGTTCAATATTTTCAGGACTGTTTTCGTATAAACGAACTGTATTATGGTATCTGTCTATACTTATATATCTTCCATGCTTGTTTGGGTCAGCAAGTTCCATTTCTATATAATATCTGAGTTTATCAAGAGCCTCTACTGGTATTTCTTTTTCACCAATAAATTTTCTGAACCACCTGTTATCCAAAACCTGTGGAGTTTCATTTTCTTTTACATTTTCACAAAGAAGTTTTTGCATATCCAATAAGAATTCCAAATCTCTTTTGGAGATATTTTCATTCAAGAGGTCAGAATATGAACTATGGTTATAGATTGTACTTAATTGATTAAATATTAATTTTAACTCATTTGAATACTTTTCTAAATCAACTTTGTCTGTAAATGCCTTTAATTTATCAGCATAACCGTTGCTGATAATACCGCTTATTGTTTTAGGGCTGATAGAAGTTTTTCGAACAATTTCCGCCATAGCTTTAAATGGTTCTAAATCCATTGCTTTATCAATACCTCTATGATGCTCTTTGTAATTTCTTACAATATCAACAAATTCTGTAATATAATGATTTTCACCGTTTACTCTTTCATATCTCAATACATCTTTGTTTTTTACATAAAAATCTAAAATTTCTTTATAATTTTCATATAAACCTAATTCACCAGTCTCACTATTCTTCGGAAGTGTGCTGATAAGAGCTGATATATCATACTCATTTTGTTCATTGAATTCAGGAAGTAAATTCTTTTCTTTTAATTCCATAACATAATCAATCAGCTCAGGGGTTTTGTCTGTAAATGGAAGATGACTAATCATTTTTAATATATTATCGTCAAGCTTTTGATTCTTTATTAGTTCAATAATTTTATTTACTATATTTTCAGGAATTGGTTCATGAAGATTAGAAGTGCCTTTACACAAAATATCAGTATATTTCAGAATATCATCAATTGGCACCCCTGCAGAGTCAAATTGCAACATAAGATTTCTTGCTCTATTTGATAATTCAGGTCGACGATTACCATACCAATCAAGCGGATGTTCTGTTTTCAATATATCCCTATATCTGTCAGGGTATTTCAGGCAAAAATCAAGTTCTGATAAATCACCATCTACAATTGTTCTTGCAACTAAATTTGTAATATCTTTTATTTGTTCGGTATTTTCAGGATGTTCTACAAGTGCATTTAATAACTTTGTTTTTATTTGAGAAATAACCTCAGATTTGTCTAAATTATCACGATTAATTCTTACAGGATCACCGTAATTTGTATCTAATATATATTTGATATCTTCTTCTTTTGCACCTTTCTTTAATGCTGCAATTACATTATTTGCGACATCTTTTCCGCTTTTACTGTTGTACATTTCATTATAAACATTATTAGCAAGAGAGTAGAATGAATTATAGTCATAATCTTCACGAACTGTTTTACTTAAATTTATTAAAACATCTTCTAATTCAGGCATTTCTGTGAAATAACGACGCATTGAGTTCAAACAACTTAATCTGTCTTCAGATATACCATCTTTTATTCTTTCATAAGCAGTATTTAGTATGTCTTGATTTAATTCGTAATTTTCATATGATGCTCTTACAATTCTGTCAGGTTCTTTTACACCTCTTTGAATCATATCAATAACCATATCTAAATTTTGTTTTGACAATTTAAATTTTGGAGTGCCCCAACCGTTTGGCATACCTAGTTCATTTAAAAGATTAATAATTTTATTATTATCTAAACCGAGTTTTTTAAGCTCAAAAACTTTATCTCTGAATTCAGTTAAAGATAAGTTTTCGAGATTTCCGTTAGCCGCCAACAAATCTCTAATTTCATTCGGTTTAAATTCAGCACTATGATATTCTTTTACTAAATCAAGTTTATTTACGTCTATTTTAGATACATTATACAGATTACAATATGCACTAATCCAACGCTCCTCGAGCCCAAGCGTTTTCCATTCTTTAGATTTTTGCAATAAATCATAGTTAATAACAAATGAATCTCCTTCAAGTTGACCTTTTATTGTACATGCTTCAACTAAATCAACAATATCGTGAAATCCTATTTGATTTAATTTAATTACCTCATCATATAATTTTGAATCCAATTTTCCATGAAATTTTGACGCACGTAAAATAAGTGCAACTTTCGATGCTTTCATATTGTATTTTAATATTAATTCTTCTGCTTTTATCATACAATCCGAAGCAGCAACTGTTTTACCATCCACAGTTCTTATACAATTTCTCAATATATCATTTAATTCATATTCAGGTATATTGTATTTATTTTTTAGTTCAAGAGAAAAATCCAATGCTTCTTGAGGAAATTCAACAAAATTATAAATTTGTGATTCTTCAATTTTGCCATGTAATTTGATTGCTCTATCAAAACATTCTTGAGAAAATTTTCCATCTTCAGTACAACATTCAATTATTCGAGAAATATTCTTAGGATTAAATTTATATTCTTCATATAAGAGTTTTGCTTTATAATAAGCATCCTCATTAAAACCAATTGTTTTAGCGGCACGTTTTTGACTTTCTTTTATTCTACAAGATTTTAAAATATTTGCGATATCTTCATTTAGTAAACCTAGTGAATTTAATTCCAATGCTTTTTGCCATGTTGATTCTTCAATTTTGCCGTCAATTTTACAGGCATTTAATACATTGCTAGCATAATAATCTTGTTCATTAAGACACATAATTTTGTTATATAAATCTTCGCTATATAACCCGTTATTATCAGAACAATATCCTAATAAATGACTTGCCTCTTCTACATTTGTACCCTGAT
>CALVAL010000101.1 GCA_944325535.1 Candidatus Gastranaerophilales bacterium | reverse complement strand
CCCTTTAATGATTTCATCATTTCATCATAGTCAGCTGCTTTCAAGCTTAAATCAGCATTAAATTCCAATGTTCCGCTAAGAGCTTTTTTAATCCCAATTGCTCCATAAGCAGCTTTTTCTGCGTTCATATTCTCGCCTGCAAATTTTATAATTGTCTTTGCATTAGCAAGATTATAAACAATATTTCCGTTAATTTTTCCATCAAAAGAATCTCCTTTTAAATTCTTTAGATAGAAATTTTCGCCCTTCATCGAAAAATCTGTTGTAATATTTTGAGCCTCAATTCCTCCTGAAGCAAATTTTTGCAACGTAGCATTTCCGTTCAAAATTGCTCCGTTCAGATTAATATCCATATTTTGCATAGAAACTGGTATCTCAGGAATTTCCAGAGATGGAATATTAATATGTCCTTTTAAAATAGGATTCATCATATTACCTGAAATTATAATATTACCTGTAAAGCTCATTTTTGATTTATCAAAAGTTGGGATTATTATTTGAGATTCTGCATTTGTAAGATAATTCAAATTCAGAGTCTGTTTTAATAAATCAACATCACCATTCAATGCTGATTTTATATCGCCTACTGTTATAAAATCCAAGCTCATTTTTTGCTGCAAATAATTTTTTATTTTTCCTGATAGAGTGAAGTTAATTTTATCCACACTAATTGGTGTCTGAGTAATTTCGATTTCATCTTGTCTAATATTTGCTAAAAGATTTGGAATTGAAATTTTTAGAGCAGGATTATTAATTTTTATATTGCTGCTTTTTGCATTTCCAGAAAAAGTTTTTCCATCTGATTGAATATTCAGCTCAGAATTTGGAGCAAGAACAGTGAAATCTGATGGGATATTTTTTATATTCACATTAGAAATATAGATTTTTGCTACAGGATTTATTTTATCCAATTTTCCTGTAATATCAACATTCATTGATAATAGTCCTGAATTTATCTGATTGTCTTTCATAACTGCTGCTTGACCTAGAGCAACCATCAGACCTTTAATACTTAACTTATCTGCTGTCAAATGCAAATCGCAGTCAGAATTTTCTTTAATGGTTCCATAGAATTTTAGAGGTTGGTTCAATATAGAAAAACCAATATTTTTAATATCGATATTATTATTTTTTAACTCCACATCTGCATTAATTTTATCTACGCCTATTTTATAGAGTCCATAATACATTTTTGCAGAAGGGATTTTTAAGTAACCGTTTGATTTAACGCTTTTTAAATCTGATTTGATATTAAAATTAGCATCAATTTTTCCATTTGCAGTAAGTGTCTGTAAATCCTTTATATCAAATATTAAAGCTATTTCTTTCACTATTTTTAACAAATTAGAAAGCTCTAAATTGGATTTTAAATTCATCTCAATATTAGGATTTTTCCCAAATTTAACTTTTCCATTAATATCTGTTATTTCATTTTTTTGAGTATAAATTTTGGAAATTATATCCATAGAATTCCCGCTAAATTTTAATTTCGCATTACTAGCAGGAAGATTAGATATCGATAAGTTATCAATATTTACATACCCTTTTAAATTTTCTGGCTCAAGAGTCAATTTAGCATCAGCATTTGCTGTTACATTATTGAAATAAAGCCCTTCCATAATTCCAATTACATCTATTGGCTGTGATTCTTTTTTAGGTTTTTCTCCATCACTTTGTGGATTGAATACCAATTCATTTAAATCCACATTCGGCATAATTTTATTTAAAATATCCAAATTATAATTAAAATGTTCTTTATCTCTTAGTTTTATTTGACCTTGAGATTTTACTTTTATTTTTTTGTTCAAAATAAAATCACTAATTTCTGTTTTACTTCCGGAAATCAAATAATTATTTGTACCATCTGTTAAATTAATACTATACTCATCCAAACTAATATTAGGTAAATGATTAGAAAGCTTAAATCCAAATGGCAATGAGACCATAGTAGGAGCCTGTTCATTATTAGACTCTTTAGGCTGTTCAGGAATATAGCCCATAATCTCTAATTCACCTTTTTTATTAAATTTTAAATTAGCATCTATTTCTTCAAACTGGATAGCATCAATTTCAATTTTTCTTGCAACAAGAGGAATTAAAGATAGCTTGATTCTAAAATCTTCTGCTTCTAAGACCTGTTCTCGATTTGGCGTAAGAAGTGTAAATTTATCTAATCCAAGACCTATAGTAAGTTTTGGTGTCGTGATTAATCTTATATCGCCAATTTCTGCATCAAGTCCTGATGCTTTATGAATTTCATCACCAATTTGAATACGATAACTATTGATTATAGGATTTAAAAGCAATGGTAGTAATAAAAATATTAAATACAGTATTGCAATAATACTAATTACAATTACTCCCGCTCTTTTCCAATTTTTTTTATTCATATAATCCTCTCCTATTTTATCTTCTTATTATAAATTAAACTCTATTGTTTTAAATAGCCCTAACGGAGAATAGGGCATTTTAGGGGTTTAAAAATAAACTTTTGTAAAATTTTCTAAACTTTTGTAACAATACACTTGATTTTCCTAAAGTTTTTCAAAAACGAGCCGTAAACATAAATATCCAAAATAAATAAGTTGATTAGGAGCAAGTGTCGTGAAAAAAGTAGTATTAGTGTTTTGTGCATTCATGTTTTTGGCTGTAAACCAAGCATTCGCTTATAGAGCATCAAGTTTTTCAAGTGATGCAAAAATAGTTGCAGCAATCCAATTATTAGAAAAATCTGGTGATACTGATGTACTAAGAAATTTACAAAAATACGGAATGAGAGTTAAGTTTGATGATTTAACTATGGTAATGAATGGACACAATGCTTTTGCAGTAAGCACATATAATAACTTTGGAACAAAAGTTATTATGATTAATTCAAAATATAAAAGTGCTCCTGTTGAACAAATTGCTTGCTTAATTGCACATGAAAGCTATCATACAGGATATAGCGCTAATTTAGAAGAAGAAACTATGGCAACTCAAAAAGAAGCATCTTGCTGGAAAAGATTAAAATCTTATTCAAAAACTTATCCTGATAATAAATTAACAAGAAGATTGGATAAATTAACAGGACTATATATGGCATCAACTGCTGATAATAATTTAGTAGAAGCAAAAATCGCTAACAATGGTTTTTATAGATCACAATTAGGCTTAAATTAATTTTCAATAATCAAGTTCATAAATTCAATATCATCATAATCAATATAAGCTGTCTGCATCAAATTCCTTCCGGTCTTAATAGTAATTTCGTTCACTTGATTTTTTCTCACCAAACTTGCAGGCAGCTTAATTTTTTGCCCATCTCCATTAAGTTGGATTTCTGAAACTTTATTACCGTTGAAATAGACTTCAGGGGGTGAGGCAAAAGCATTAGGAATTTTATTTTGTCCCATCGATCTTGCCATAGCTGTATCTATACCAATTATTGATCCAATTACTAAATAAATAGGTTTTGATATATTTATATTTTTTAAGGTAAACCTTTTAGTATAAAAAGGCCCTATTGCTTGCATTCTAAATTCTCCAGCATTTGCCGATAAATCAGAAAAGCTATTATCGCCTAAGTGATACATATTGGCATCAAGTGCTAAATCTGAAGCATTTGATTTTTCTATACCTACAACAATCGGTGCAGAAAGAGTCTGCTCATTAATTGTCATTGTGAAAGGCTTATAATTCTCTTTTTGCACCGACATAATACTTGGGCCATTAATTGAGGTGTCCAATTCAAAAAAACCATCTTTATCCGTTTTAGTTGAATAATTCTGTTTAGGTAAAGAAATATTAGCTCCCCCAATCCCTTCACCGGTATTTTTATCAATAATCCTGCTTGAATTTCCACTACCTTGCTCTGAGACACCACCTTGGAATGTTGCTCCAAAGGTTGGAGTAATAATATAAAATAATTAAATTAATATTGTGATAATATTTTTCGTACGATAATTATTCAACTTTCTTTTGAGAATAAAAACTAGTCTTTTGTATACTATTTAAGGATAATTTTTAGAAAGTAAAAATAGTAATTGAAATAAAATTGTTTTTTTGCTTTAATTAGAATATTGACAGTTGAATATGCCAATGTGGTGCCCAAGCGGGAAGGTAAAATACAATCTTCCGCAAGCAGGTAGGACAAAGGTAAAATAGAATAAGTGAGGGAGTTGGTAAAAACTCTAGCGATATAAAGATACAGACCAATTCCATCACAAAAAAGAATTTTAGAAAATTGACAATTGAATATGCCGATGTGATGCCCAAGCGGGAAGGTAAAATATAAACTTCCGCAAGCAGGTAGGACAAAGGTAAAATAGAATAAGTGAGGGAGTTGGTAAAAACTCTAGCGATATAAAGATAC
>CALVAL010000100.1 GCA_944325535.1 Candidatus Gastranaerophilales bacterium | reverse complement strand
GGGTCGTTGGTCACGCGCAATATAAAGTTAATATTGAAGATATTAAACAAACTCTTATGCAGGGGCATTTTGTAATGTTTATGTTATGCGATATTGAAAAAGCTGAACTAAACTTTAAAGAATTAAAAAATGCTTTAGTAGAAGAAGGTAATAAACTTGAAGTAGAAGTTTGGGTGCAGAAAAAAGGCATTTTTGAAAAAATGCATACTGTATAATTATGAGCGAAGAATTAGATAGATTAAATAAGCTTTCTGATTTTTTTAAGACTATAAATTACAAAATAAAGCTTATTAGCCTTATTAAAAAAGCTAAATTGGAATATGATAACTATGATTATTCTTCTGCTTATGAATCTTTATTGAAAGCATTTGAATTAGATAAAAAAGATCCAACAATACTAAGAGGACTTGGATGTATAAATCAATTCAAAGGTGATTATTCTCAAGCTATCGATTACTATAAAAAAGCTCTTGAATATTCAAAATCAAAAGAGCTTGAATATACATTAATTGGGACAGTCTATTATATTGAAGATAAATTAGATGAAGCTATAAAATATTTTAACTTAGCAATCGATGAAAATGATGATTATGAAAAGGCTTATGAAAACAGAAATCAGGCAATTTTAGAGAATCACATGAAAATAGTTGATTTACAAGAAATGTTAAAAAAATACTTCTAAGTTTAAAAATAAAAACAATACCAAATAAAACATTTATTCCTACAATTTCTATCAATAAACAATTATTTTAATATTACTTTGAGTATTTCTGCTCAAAGGAGGTTTTTATGCAAATAAAAATACTACTCGTTGAAGACCAAAAACTTATGCGAATAGGAATAAAATCATTGTTTTGTGATTATCCAGAACTTGAAATTATAGGAGAAGCTATAAACGGTAAAGAAGCTATAGAAAAAGCTAAATTAATAAAACCCGATATCGTATTAATGGATATAGGCTTGCCTGATATTTCCGGAATAGAAGCTTGTAAGCAAATTCTTGAATACAATAATAATATAAAAGTTATTATGCTTACCTCACATATTTCAGAAGAAGAGCTTAATTCATCACTAAGTGCAGGAGCTAGCGCGTACATAATAAAAGATATCAGCACTGATTTTCTTATGAGCGTAATAAAAATGATAAAAGAAGGAGCTATGTGGATAGATCCTCATGTAGTACCGTTTATTAGAGATAAAAACTGTGGAATCATACCATCAAGACAATTATCAAGAAGTGCTTTTAAAGAACATCATTCTAATCTTACACAAAGAGAATATGAAGTACTAAAATTGGTAGTAGAAGGTCAATCTAATAGTCAAATAGCACAGACTTTGACTATTTCAGAGCATACAGCAAAAGCTCATGTTTGTAATATTATCCAAAAACTTGTAGTAGATGATAGAACTCAAGCTGCTGTAAAAGCTTTGAAAGAAGGACTTGTATAAAATTATTGTTATCAAAAATGTCTATGAGCCTTAAATCTTTATGACTCATAGACATTTTATAAGTAACAAAATATTAAAACATACCATTTCTTGTATGTTTGATGTAAAATGTGTAAGTAAATTATATTAGGAGAAGGACGACTTATTTTAAGTCGGATGTGTATAAAATATGACAATACAAGAATGGTTTGATAAGCGAAAAGAAGCACAAATCGAAAGACGTGCTAAAGAAATGAAAGGGATTGATATTGAGACTCCTGAATTATGGACAAAATGTGTTCATTGTGGAAGTCAAATCCTTAAAACTGAGCTTGAAGATAATTTGATGGTATGTCCTCATTGTGACTATCATTTTAGAATAAATGCAACAACAAGAATTAAACAATTATTTGATGAAGGAAGCTTTGAAGAATTATTCAAAAATGTTCTTCCTTGTGACCCTTTGGAATTTGTTGATACAGAATCATATGCTGTAAGACTAAAAAAAGCTCATGAAAAAACAGGTCTTGATGAAGCTGTAATTACTGGTCTTGCTAGTATTGAAGGACATAAACTTGCAGTAGCGGTAATGGACTTTGATTATATGGGCGGATCAATGGGCAGCGTAGTTGGAGAAAAAGTTACAAGAATAATGGAAAAAGCTCTTGAGCTTCGTCTTCCTATGTTGGCTATTACATCATCAGGCGGCGCTAGAATGCAAGAAAGCGCATTGAGCCTTATGCAAATGGCTAAGACATCTTGTGCAGTAGCGAGATTAGATGAAGCAGGACTTTTATATATTAACTTACTAACTGAACCAACATTTGGTGGAATTACAGCAAGTTTTGGAACTTTAGGCGATATTATTATTGCAGAACAAGGTGCAAGAATAGGATTTGCAGGCAGAAGGGTAATTGAACAAACTATAAGACAAAAATTACCTGATGATTTCCAAACTGCTGAATACTTATTAAAATTTGGTCAGGTAGATATCGTATCAAAAAGAAAGAATTTGAGAAAAACTCTTTCAAGCATTTTGGATATGCATGGAGTATAAGAAAAAATGGCAGTAGTATTAGATTTTGAAAAACCAATAGTAGAAATACAAAAAAAAATAGATGAACTTAAAAAAATGAGTGAAAGTTCTGGAATGGATTTAGAAAGCCAAATCCAAAACTTTGAACAACAAGCTCAAGATTATAAAAAGGAGTTGTATTCAAAATTGAAACCTTCACAAAAATTACAAATTGCAAGACATCCTGAAAGACCAAAATTTCTCGACTATGTTAATTTGATGTGCGATGAATTCATCGAATTACACGGTGATAGAGAAGGTATGGATGATAGAGCTATCATTGGCGGACTTGCTAAAATTGATGGTAAATCTTTAATGATTATCGGTATTCAAAAGGGTAAGACAACTAAAGAAAATTTGGAATATAATTTTGGAATGCCACAACCTCAAGGTTATAGAAAAGCTTTGAGATTATTCCATCATGCAAATAAATTTAAATTACCGATAGTCACTATAATTGATACACCAGGAGCCTATCCGGGAATAAAAGCAGAAGAGACAGGACAAGGCGCAGCTATTGCAGTAAACTTAAGAGAAATGGCAAAACTAGATGTACCTATAGTTGCAATAATTTCAGGCGAAGGATGTAGTGGTGGAGCTTTAGGTCTAGCAGTTGCTGATAGAGTTATGATGCTTGAACATGCTTATTATACAGTTATTTCTCCAGAAGGCTGTGCATCAATTCTTTGGAGAGATGCTGCAAGATTTGCAGATGCGGCTGAAGCTTTGAAAATTACATCAAAAGATTTGCTTGAATTAGGAATTATTGACGAAGAAATTCCTGAACCTTTAGGTGGCGCTCATAATGACTATAATGAAACTGCTAATAATATGAAAAATTCTATTATTAACGCAATTTCTCAATTAGTTGAAAAATCACCTCAAGAGCTAAAAAATGATAGATACAATAAATTCCGCGCTATGGGTCGATTTATTGAATAAGTTTTTAGAATAAAAGTATCTTAAAATAAGCCTTTTGATAAGGCTTATTTTTTTATTTTGCTAAATATTTTTGACAAAAATTTACCAATAAAGGATTGTTCTCTAGGAGCTAATACACATCCAGGATCAACCAAATAAAGAATTCCATCTCTTGTTTTTCCAAATTGCTCTACTCTAATTTTAGGATTCACACAATCGCTAAAAATATTGTCTAAATAATCTTTCATAATATAACCTTTTTCCTCGATTTTTTTTACAAACATTTTTAGCTCATCTTGAGTTATATTATCGTTCGTTATTTTGTCTTCTAAATAATAATATGTCCTACAGCATTTTCCTTGTTTTTTTATAGGTAAATCAAAAAAATCAGGTTTCCTACCATTTGGATAATGATTCCCTTTAGTTAATTTTAAAATTTTACCATCTTCGGTCTCAAATACTAATGCAAAAGCACCTAAATCCAATAATTTTTTTATTTTTATATTCTTTAAAAAATCATCAGATGCTACATCATAAGCCATTTCTTCTAATTCATCTATTGTATGCAAATTATATAATAGAGCTCTTTTAACAAACTCATTTGAAGATTTAGCTAAAGATAATATAGCATTGTAAACACTAATTGGAGCTTTATAATCACATTCGACACCACACAATCTTTTCTTTTTTGCTGAGGATATTTTACCAAATTTACTTTCAAAACTATCCTGTACATTATTGAAATTAGTTTTATCAATTATTCTAGACTTAAAATTTATATTAGAATATGGGTTTATTTTTAAATTATTAATAGGGTTTATGTTCATACTAATTAAATAAACCCCATAAAAATAAATTTTGCTCTTTGAGGATGCGAAAAAATCCAAAAATTGACTGGCGAGAGCGGGAGCGTTGTACGAAGTACAAAAGCTCATTCTCGCAAATTTTTGAGATTTTTCAAATCCGACCTTAGGTGTGTGAG
>CALVAL010000099.1 GCA_944325535.1 Candidatus Gastranaerophilales bacterium | reverse complement strand
ATAATGATCGTGGGGTTGTAAAAGCCGAACTAGTTAAATATGAAGAAGCAATTGAAGATTATACAAAAGCGATAGAATTAGATCCAAATTATGCAGTAGCCTACTATAATCGCGGTATAGGAAAAGCAAAACTGGAAAAATATGAAGAAGCAATCGATGATTTTGATAAAACCATAGAATTAGATTCAAATGATGCAAGTTTATACTATAATCGCGGACTTGCAAAAGCAAAGCTTGAAAAATATGAAGAAGCAATTGAAGATTATACAAAAGCGATAGAACTAGATTCTAATCATGTAAAAGCCTACTATAATCGAGGCTCTGCTAGAGGTTCTTTAGAAAAATTTGAAGAAGTAATCGCGGATTTTGGTAAAGCAATAGAATTAGATCCTAATGATGCAAGTGCATACTATAATCGAGGTCTTGCAAAAGCAATACTAGAAAAGTATGAAGAAGCAATATCTGATTATACAAAAGCGATTGAACTAGATTCTAATGATGCGAGTGCATACTATAATAGAGGCTGTGCAGAAGATAATTTAGGTAAATATGAAGAAGCAATTGCAGATTATACAAAAGCAATAGAATTAGATTCAAATTATGCATTTGTTTATAATGATCGTGGGGTTGTAAAAGCCGAACTAGTTAAATATGAAGAAGCAATTGAAGATTATACAAAAGCGATAGAACTAGATTCTAATCATGTAAAAGCTTACTATAATCGTGGTAATGCTAAATATAATTTAGGAGAATCTGAAGAAGCAATCGATGATTTTGATAAAGCCGTTGAGTTAGATCAGAATAATGCAGAAGCATATTTCGCTCGAGGTTATGTGAAAAGTGATCTAAACCGATATGAAGCAGCGATAGATGATTTTAATAAAGCTTTGTTATTAAACCCCAATGAGGCACAAATTTATTGTGCAAAAGGCTATGCACAAGCAAAACTTGGCAAATATGAAGAAGCGTTCTTAGATTTTAATAAATCGATTGAAATGAATCCTAATAATGCTTATATTTATTATCTTCGAGGAAAGATTTATATAGATTTAGAGAAATACGATTTAGCCCAAAAAGATTTGGAAAAAGTTTTAAAATTGTCACCAAAGGATAATGGCGATACAAAAGAACTTTTGAAATCAATAAAAGCCAAAACAGGATTTTTGAAAAAGTTAAAGGGGCTTTTAGGGGGATAAGCGAAGAACTTGTTTGTCGGATCTATCCTGTAAACTAAACTATTAATTGGAGCGAGAAATTTCTTACCTATTACATTTTTTACAAGTGAATAATATTATTATTTTCGTTCCTTACTCACTGCATCCCAAATCAAACATGTATTAAGTACCAAGTAACTAGTGTTAAATAAAGAGCAAGTCCTATTACATCAATTGTTGTTGCAATAACAGGCCCTGAAGCAACAGCCGGATCTATATTTATTTTCTTTAGGATTAATGGTGTACAAGTGCCTATCATTGTCGCAATAGTCATATTCAGTGACATTGCAATACCTACTATTAATCCTAATTCAATATTATTTTGCCAACCCCAAGTAACTAAAGTAACAAGAATTCCAAAAATAACTCCGATACTTAGTCCTGTAATAGTTTCTCTCATTATATGATGCCAACCTGAGCTTAATGTGATTTGACCAGTTGACATACCACGCACCATTAGTGTAATACTTTGAGTGCCGATATTTCCGCCTAATCCGGCAAGAAGAGGCATGAAGGCTGCAATTATAGGCAGAGCTTTAAAAGAGTGATCGTAACGATTTGTTATTGTAACTGCGACAAACTCTCCTATAAGTGTAATAAAAAGCCATGGAATTCTTGCTTTAATAGAATGTGCAAGACTACCGGTTAAAATATCTTCATCTTCATCACCTAAATCTGTTACGATCCCAGAAGATGTTAAGATTTCATCAGTAGTTTCTTCTTCTACGATATCTTGAACGTCATCCCAGGTAACAATACCTTTTAAATGATTGTATAAATCTACAACTGGTAAGGCATTGAACTGGTATTTCATAAAAATATCAGCAATATGACCTTGATAATCGTCAACATGTACTTTTACAATATCTTTGGACATAATATCAGAGATATTTAAATCTACAGGTGTTGTTAATAAATTTCTTAAAGACACAACACCAACTAAATGGTTATTCTTGTCAACGACATATACATAGTACAATTCCATGTTTTCTTTTTCAGCTTTAATTCGGATTGTTTCTAAAGCTTCCTTAACAGTCATATTGTCATAGACTGTTAAAACTAATGGAGTCATGATACCACCAGCGGTATCTTCATTATATGTAAGTAATTCCCGAACTTCAGATGAGAATTTTTTAGGTAACTGCTCTAAATAAGCTCTGGATTCGTCATCTTCCATATCGCCTAAAACATCTGCTGCTTCATCGTGAGGGAGTTTTGAAATTAATCTAGATGCTAACTCATTATCAATATCTCCTAGTATTTCTACTTGTAATTGAGGAGGTAGATATTCAATTACATCGGCCGCTTTTTCTTCATCAATATTTGTAATACATTTGAGCCTCTCTTCAGCGTTTAATTCCTGAAAAATATCAGCTAAGTCTGCTGAGTGATAGCTATTGAGCTCATCTCTTAGCTGTTGAATTGCTTCAGAATCAATTAATTCCTGAATACGATCAATTGTATTTTCAATATTTGGCATTGTTTATTTTCCGTTTTAGACTTATCTATAATTAGTAAATTGAAGAGGAATATCATATTGCTCTTCGTTTTTGCGTAACATTTGTATTACTTCTTGTAAATCATCCTTGCTTTTACCTGTCACACGAACTTGTTCTCCCTGGATAGAAGCTTGAACTTTGAGTTTTGAATTCTTAATATCAGCAACAATTTTTTTTGCAAGTTCTTGTGATAAACCTTTTTTTAGATTATATACTTGTCTCACATTACCACCTAATGCATTTTCAATAGGTTGTGCATCAAGGATTTTTATACTAATACCTCTTTTTACAAGCTTAGTTTGTAAGATATCGTAGATATTTCTAAGTTTCATATCATCATTCGTTGTAATAGTAATAGACTTATCTGCTTCTAATTCAATAGTAGAATTTGAATTTTTTAAATCAAATCTAGAATTTAAGTCTCTTTTTACTTGATCAACAGCATTTACTAATTCCTGTTTATCAAATTCTGAGACAATATCAAAACTGCAATCTTTAGCCATTTGTATAAACTCCTATATTTATTACATGTAAATAATAGCATGAATAAAAATAAGAGTATCTATTTATCATTTATCCAAGCATTCTATTTATAAATTGTTTCCAAAGAGAAGGTCTCATGTTTTTATTGTTATTAGGAATAATAGGTCTTGGATATTCAAAAGCATAAGCTTGGGTCTTAAAACAATCTTCACAACCATACTTAGTTTTAAAATATTGATTAGTATTTCCAATACTATTATTTCCAAATCCATAATTATTCATCATCGGATATGCTGAATAACCAAAATTTCCAAAATTAAAACACATATTTTTACACCTAATATTTACTACACTTATATATATAAAGAAAAAATTTCTGGCAAAATTGCTTACAATGTAACGAATTGTAACAATGTTCTTAAAAATCCTAAAGTTTTCAAAAAAAATGCCGTTAAACAAAATATAAAGAAAAGAAAAAAGGAGTAGAAAAATGACAGACGGAATCGGAAGACTTTCAGGATATGGTAATTATGGTATAGGCGGATATATGCCACAAAGAAGAACTGATGTTAATAAAGAAAATGTAGAACAAAATCCGCAAGCGCAAGTTCAAAATCATGAAGAAACTCAAGTAGATCCTTCAAAAGTCATGGATTTTTTAGCAAGCAATAATTTCTTTATTGCTGCACCACAAACAAATGAAGTTTCTGGTGTAGATTCTGCAACACAAGAACGAGTTGCTGGCTATATGGAGCAGTTTGAAATGATTTATGGTGTTGTACAAGAAGAATTTGGTGAAGAATTAGCACCAGCTGTCATGGATATGGTGATGGATAGACTAATGGGCATGTCAGAATAATAAATAATTTGGAAAAATTTGATAAATTTGAAAATGGGGTCTTTTTAAAAAGGTCCCATTTTAGTGCATTTTGGCTACTTTTTTAAGAATTGTAAATAAAATTTAAAAAAAGTTGTTGACTTTTAATTTTGATGTCATATGATAGTAGATGTCGGTTGGAAAACCGGATGTAAGTAAAGCGATAGAGAATCGCAGCTGGACGAAGGATAGAAAAAGTAATCTAGTTACTTGCACAAAATAGAAGCCTTAATCTTTATAAATAGCATAATAAATTTATAATATTAATGGATAGGTTTTGAACCTTGAAAACAGAATAGCTGAAGACGAAATAAACTTGTTAATTCAAAGCGAATGATAAGACAACGTAAACGA
>CALVAL010000098.1 GCA_944325535.1 Candidatus Gastranaerophilales bacterium | reverse complement strand
GGCAACTGCTATTGCTGAAAATGAAAAAATCTCCTTTAAAGAAGCATTATTAAAAATTACGGAGGTATAATTGTGGGTCGTTTAGAAGAATTACGCATAAACGCATATCTATCAGAAGTTGCACGTGGATACAGTAATAATAGCTTTATTGCGGAAACACTTTTCCCAACTATTGACTCTGAATTAGAAAAAGTAGATATTTTTCAATTCAATAAAGAAGCTTTTCAAATATATGATACAGAAAGAGCTATTAGAGCTAATTCAAACTTGATTAGCCCTCAAGGGTTCTCAAAACATACTGCAACTCTAACCGAACACGACTTAGCTTATCCTATCGATTATAGAGAAGAAGAGGAAGCTAGAAAAGTTAAATTACAACTTCACGCCACTAATGTTGTTACAGAAGGTTTGAAATTAAAGCACGAAAAACAATGTGCTGATTTAGCTCAAAATCCTGAAAGATACCCTGACGAAAATAAAATTGCTCTATCAGGTGCTGAACAATTATCAGATAAATCTTCAAATCCTTTAAGATTAATCGATACTGCAAGAGATGCAATTAGTAAAAATATCGGACAAGATCCTAACACCATGGTTATCGGACAAGAAGTTTGGTCAATAATAAAAAGACACCCTAAACTGAAAGGTCTGATTTCTGATAATCAAAACAAAGTTCTTACTGTTCAACTTCTCAAAGATTTCTTTGAAATAGAAAATATTGTTGTTGGGAAATCTATTTTTACTGATGCAAACAATAAATTTACCAGAGTTTGGGGTAACAACATTATTATGGCATACGTACCTAAACTAACATCAAGAACTGAATATGACCCGTCTTATGGCTACACAATAAGAAAAAAAGACGCTCTTCAAATTGATGAATATAAAAAAGAAGGTAATAAGGTTAAATATATTCGTGCAACAGATATATACACTCCTTTCTTAGTAGGTCCTGAAGCCGGTTATTTAATCTCAAATGTTGTTGATGCTAATAATGTTAATTTTACTGACTAACCAAAGGAGATGCTATGGCTATAAATAAGTATAAAGTGAAAAATACAAACATTCTTCATAATGGAAAAGTATATAAAATCGGTTCTGTAATTGAACTTGAAGAGCTTGCTGCTAAAAAACTGGAAGATTTTTTGGATTTTGTATCTAAAGTTGAAACTAAATCAACAACCAAAACAAACAACAACAAATCTTCAAATAAACAAACAGAAACGCCTGCAAAAGAAACTACTACAGAAGAAACTAACCCTACAGAAGGAGAAGTAAATGGCAAATAAATTATATAAACCAATTTTAATTGAATCAATAAAGGTTACTAATGATATTCAAAAGCAAAGATTTATTGATTTTGAAGGTAATATTTGCACCGATGGAAAAAAGGCTTTTGGAGTTTCTGATGCAGATATTTCTGCTAATGAATATGCCCCTATCGGTGTTTTAGGAACATTCTTAATTGAAGCCGGCGGAACAATAACAGCCGGTGATGCTATCACATCTGATGCCAACGGTAAAGCTATCACAGTGTCTGAAACAAAAGCCACTAATGGCTACGCTCTTGATAATGCTTCTGAAGGCGAAGTTTTTAGAATTATTAGAGGTATTTAATGGGTATTTACTGTACTATCGAAGATATTGAAAACTATCTTGGAACACAGCCTTTAATTCAGCTTACTAATGATAATGGTGACGGGTTAACCGTAGAGACCATCGTATGTGAAGAAGCTCTTATTTACTCCTCTACCCTAATCGATGGGTATTTAAGAGGTAAATATTCTTTGCCTCTTGATACCCAATTTCCTTTACTTAAAGTTCTTGCAGTTGATTTAAGCGTTTATAGATTATACTCAAGAAGAATTTACACAGGTATTCCTGATACGGTTATCGAAAAGTACAAAAATGCAATAAAAACTCTAGAACAATTACAAAAAGGAATAATCTCTCTTGAAAGCAATAACGAAAATCTGCTTATCCAATCAAGTGGAGAATATCACACAAATAAAACTGAATTAGATAAATTATTTAATAAAAGGATTATTCACTTTGAATATTAGAGATATAGAAAATACTTTAATCCAAATACTGAAAAGTAAATTTTCAAATTTATTAATACAAGGCTTCCCTGAAAAACCTCAAGAATTTGTTTTATTACATCCTGTTGGAGCAATTCTTGTTCATTATCAAGGAGGAAGCTATTCAACTTCAGATAGTTTATTTACATTAACTCAAGAAAAAAATTTGGAATTTGCAATAACAGTTATTACTAGAAATTTAAGAGCAAATGAAGGTGCTTACGAAACACTGGATAAAGTTAGAGAAACTTTAAGCGGCTATCAAATAATTGGTTGTTCAAAGTTAACTCCAACAAAAGAAAACTTTATATCTGAAATAAATGGTATTTGGCAATATGAAATACGATTTAAAATTACAACACCAAGCATAGAAAACTTGGAAGAAGAAGGAGAATAATATGGCTGCTAGTTTTTTACATGGAGTCGAAACAATAGAAATAGAAAAAGGAGCAAGAACTATAAAAACCGTAAAAACAGCAATTATCGGTCTAATAGGTACAGCTCCGATACAAAATGTTGATGACGAATACCGAACAATAAATGAACCTGTTTTAATTTTAAACGAAATTGATGCCGTTAAATATTTTGGTAATCACGAAGATGGCTATACAATACCTCAAGCTCTAAATGCAATTTTTGACCAAGGTGCCGGTGTTGTATTAGTAATCAATGTTTTTGACCCCGAAACTCATCAAGATGTTAGCAAAGTAACAATAAGCGACATTATCGGCTCAATAGATGCAGATACAGGTAAAAGAAAAGGCTTAAAAGCATTTGAAGATTGTTATTCACTTTTCGGATACTTCCCTAAAACAATAATTGCACCAGTATATAGTGAAGATAAAACTCTTGTACCCGAAATGGAAACACTTTGCAAGAAAATCAAAGCGATTGGGATTGTAGATGCTCCGGTAGGAACTTCTGTTCAAGATGCAATCACTGGTAGAGGTCCCGAAGGAAGTATTAATTTCAACATATCTTCAGACAGAATAATTCTCTGCTATCCACATCTAAAAGTATATAACTCATCGACTGACACAATAGTATTAGAGCCTTATTCACAAAGGCTTGCAGGAGTTATAGCTGCTAAAGATATTGAAAAGGGCTATCACTGGTCACCATCTAACACTACAATAAACGGTATTTTAGGAGTTGAAAAACAACTAACCTCAATGATTAACGATCCAACAAGTGAAGTTAATACCCTTAACGAAGCAGGAATTGTAACTGTTTTCAATTCCTATGGTTCAGGTTTTAGAACCTGGGGTAACCGTTCTTCTGCTTATCCGTCATCAACTCACGTGACTAATTTTATAAACATACGAAGAACAGCTGATATCATACATGAATCAGTTGAATACTCAATGCTACAATTTATCGATTTCCCTATTGATAATGGGTTAATAGATTCTATAACTGAAACAGTTAATTCTTTTATTCGAACCTTAATTGGCCGAGGAGCCTTAATCGATGGTAAATGTTCATATAACCCGGATAAAAACCCTGTAACTGAAATCGCAAACGGACATCTTGTTTTTGATATTGAATTTATGCCACCAACACCAGCTGAAAGAATAACTTTTGAGAGCTTTATTGACATTGAATTACTTAAATCGTTGGGGCAATAAATGAGAGCTGAAATTAATAAAAAAGGAAAATTAGAAATTTTCTGTGATTTATTTGACCTGTGTGAAACTTGTCAGAATATTAAAAAGTGCCCTCTTATACAAGCAATCTCGCAGGAAATAGTAATTCTTCATTATTCAGATATTGCAATAAATAAATGTGGTCTTTATCAGAAAAGGAAATAAATATGGCAAAAATAAAAATTAATAAACTAACAAATGCTAACGTTTATATGAATGGAATTAATCTGCTAGGACGGGCTGAAGAAGTTCAACTACCTCAAATTAAACACAAAATGGCTGAACATAAAGCATTAGGAATGATAGGTACTGCTGAGTTCTTTGCGGGTATAGATAAATTAGAATGTAAAATTAAATGGAATGCCCTTTATCCCGAAGTGCTACAAACAGCTGCAAACCCGTTTTTATCAACAATGATCCAAGTAAGAGCATCTCTTGAAACTTATAACGGTATGGGAAGAATTAGCGAAGTTCCTGCTACTGCATTTCTAATCGGAACTTTTAAAGAATTCCCATTAGGAAATATAAAACCTCAAGAAAATGCTGAATATGAAACTACAATGGCTGTTACTTATGCAAAATTAATTGTAGATGGACTGGAAATTTTTGAAATAGATGTTCTAGAAAATATTTATAAAGTAAATGTTGTCGATATGTTGGCAACATTTAAAAAGAATACCGGAGCTTAATAAGGAGAAAAAATATGCCAAAAGAATTAGTTTTACCATCAGGAAAAATTGCAATTATTGAAAAGGGCAAAGGCAAGGATTTGTTGCAGG
>CALVAL010000097.1 GCA_944325535.1 Candidatus Gastranaerophilales bacterium | reverse complement strand
CTGTTGGGGATAGGCAAATTCTTTTATTAATTTATTCCCATCAACAAGTACCAAAGGATTTGCACTGCTAATTATTGATTCACAAGCCAATTTCATAGCTTTTAGTGATGAATTAAGAATATTTATTTTCTCAATTTCATCAACTTCAACACATATTATTTTATTAAGTGTATTATTTTTAATAACATCATAAATTGATTCGCGTTTTTTAGCTGTAAGTTTTTTAGAATCATTCAGGATTTCTAAATCCTTGATAAGCCCATCTGATAGCTTATCAAAGCAAACAGCAGCAGCAAAGACACCACCTGCGGCAGGCCCACGACCTGCCTCATCAGTGCCTATAATTTGAGTATTAAAATTCTTATCAAAATCAAATAAATCTTGTGATGTCATTTTCTTTATCTTGAATAATAAATTAGCCTATAACCGGTTGAACAAATGTTCTTGCAGCTAAATCCTTATCAAGCATTAATAGAGCTTTCTTATCATCACCGATTAATCTCAAAGTAGCTAATACACCGCCTACAGTAGATTCTTCCTCTACTTGTTCTTTTAAGTACCAATCAAGTAAGTGTAGAGCTGCTCTGTCTTTAACTTCTTCAGCAACGTCCATTAAATGATTAATTCTTGATGTAACATATTCTTCATGTCTTAGTACATGTTCAAAAATTTCAAGCGGAGTATTTCCTTCTACAACAGGCTTATCAATAGCTCTTAATTCTATTTTTCCACCACGTTCGTTTAAGTAATCAAACATACCCATTGCATGAGCGTGTTCTTCTTGTACTTGAACGTCGAACCAGTTTACAAAACCTTGTAAGTTTTGCTCTTGGAAATAAATTTTCATCGCTAAATATAAATATTCTGAATAAAACTCTTTATTAATTTGGTCATTAAATGCTTCTTGTAATTTTTCATTAATCATTTTCTTACCCTCCATATTCTCAATGTACATTTTAGCACGAATTTGATAGAATTTTTTATATGATAAAAGTTTTTTTGTTAATTTTAATAGCTATTCTAATTATTTGGTCGTTTTTTATTGAACCTAATCTAATTAAGATAAAAAAATTGGACTTGAATATAAATAATATGAAAATTGTTTTCATAAGTGATTTGCATATCGCAAAAAATGATAAAAAACGTCTGCAAAAAATAGTAGAATTAATAAATAAACAAAATCCTGACTTAGTTTTATCAGGAGGAGATTATATTAAGGGGCATGATGGAAAAAATACACTAAGTATTGAAGAACAAGCAAGTGAGCTAAAAAACATCAAAGCTCCAATTATTAGTGTACTAGGAAATCACGACTGTTGGTATGACAAAAATAGAGTTACTCGAGTATTGGAAAAAAATGGAATAATTGTACTATCAAATTCTAATACTAAGTTCAAAAATATTTATATTGCAGGAGTAGAAGACTTACAAACCGGTAATCCTGATGTAAAAAAAGCTCTAGCAGGTACTCAAGGAAAGAGAATTTTATTAACCCATAGTCCTGATATTTATTATGATGTGAAAAGTGATGTTGACTTAATCCTTGCAGGACACGTACATGGAGGTCAGGTAAGATTACCTTTTTTAGGTGCTTTAGTTGTACCAAGTGAGTATGGAAATAAGTTTTCTTATGGATTAATTCAAGAAACACAAAATAAAATGTTTATTACAAAGGGATTAGGAACAAGTATTTTACCTATAAGATTTAATTCGATTCCTGAAATAGTTGTTATAAATTAAGTTTATGGCTAAACAATCAGCTTGTAATAACCTCAATCATTAAAAAAAGGTTAAAAATCTTTATTATCATTTGAAAAGCAGTAATAATATAAAAGTTGATAAGTTGAGTAGTTTAGAAGTTTAGAAGAAGTTTTAGACTTTTATTATTCAAATTCCCTCAAATTTTAAACAGTTTGGAAAAAATTATTCATCTTAATCAATATTGATTATATGAACAAAAGACTTCTAAATTGAACCCCACTCTAGCTCTCCCCAGCTGGGGAGAGAAAAAGAGTTCCTTCCCCTGTTGGGGAAGGATAGGATGGGGATAAGTAAAATCTAGTAAGGAGAAATTATGAAAGAATACCATATTTTATCGCTTTCTGGTGGTAAAGACTCGACTGCGCTAGCTTTTTTTATGAAAGAATTTATGCCCGAAATCTTTGAAAAACTAGAACTTGTTTTTTGCGATACAGAAAAAGAAATTCCTGAAACATATGATTATTTAAATAAAATAGAAATTTTTTTGAACAAAAAAATTACAAGAATAAAACCTAAAAAAGGATTTGATAATATTATTGCAACTACAAATTTCCTTCCTTCTCATAAACATAGATGGTGTACAGGACTATTAAAAACTCAACCTTTAGAAAATTATATTAAAAATCTAAAAATTCGACTTCAATTAAATAAAATTAATCTATACATTGGAATACGCTGTGATGAAATAGTTAGAACTAAAGGTGCAGGAAAAAATCAGCTTATTCAAGAAAAATTTCCATTTGTTGAAAACAATATTTATAAAAATGATGTTGAAAATATTCTAAAAAATACCGGTATTGGGATGCCAGATTATTATAAGTGGCGTAAGCGCTCAGGATGCTACTTTTGTTTTTATCAGTCTACAAATGATTGGCTAAAATTATATGAAAATCATCCTGATTTGTATAAAAAAGCTATGGAATATGAATACAATGACTGTAAATATATCAAAAATGGTCGAATGGGATTTAATATGGAATTTTCATTAAAAGACATGATAAAGCCTGAAAATATAAAAAAAATAAAAGAAAAATATACAATAATAGAATCTGAAAAAAGAGAAATAACTCCTTGTAAGTTAATAAATCTTTTTTCTCCTGCAACAATCTAGACAATCTTCATCTTTACAATCTATTTTTCCATCATGGTCGTTATCCAAACCATCAAAACAAGAATACTTAGATTCAATGCCCTCAGCTTTAGGAATTTTTTGTAAATACTCATTTGGAATAGTATTCCAAAGTTTTTTAAAATGTTTTGTTGCATTCTTAGCGAGCTTTTTATTTTCTATAATCAAAAGATTTTCATCATTATGCAATTCAGCTTTTCCTGTCCAATTCATAGAACCTATAATATAATATTTTTCATCTATTATTGCAGCTTTTGTATGCATTTTCCCACCCCAATTTTCTATTTTGACAGGAATATTTGCATCACGTAATATTTTATGTGCGGAAAATTCGTTGTTTGCACTTGATGCATCTAATATTATTTTTACATCAACATCTTTTTGCTTAGCTAATATCAAATCATTTATCAGATGTTTATTAGTCAAATAAAACATTTCTACATATATACTTTTTTCTGCTGATGTTATTAAATTATGCAATTCATTCGCAAAAACTTTATTTTTAGGAGCAAAAAATACAGAAACTTTAGTATCATTATCAACCAAAATATTTTTATTACCTATTAATTCTTTTTTTATAGTATGAAATTTTAAATCATACATTTGCTCAAATTCTTGATTATATAATTCTGCAATCTTTCTAGAATTTATTAACACATTTACATTGGTATTATAACCACCAATACCTGAAGAGCTTATATTAGTTGAACCTGTAAATACTTTTTGATTATCAAAAACAAAAAACTTATTATGCATAATAGCCGCTGTAATATCAAATTCTTTATCAAAATCATCTTTTACATTTTTATCTGCTATTTCATAATCATTATGAATATTTCCAAGTTTTTTTATAAAATTTTCTGTACCTGAATATATGTTCTTGTTATTTTGTGTCATATCAACAACGCCTCTAACATCAACTCCACGATTTTTTGCATTTATAAGAGCTTTTTCTATATCAGGTTGTTGAGCAATTCCATAAATAGCAAAATGAATACTACATTTAGATTTTTGAATTTCATTTATTAATGATTTTGCAGCCATTGTTCTTGGTTTTGACGATGGCTTTTTATATTTATATCCATCAATATAGTAAATACTTAAATTTTTAGTTTTAAAATTTGGAATTATTATATATTTTTTGTTTTTACCCCTTTTAGGATAGCAGCAACTTGCCGGAGTATAGCGAAATAGTGGCTTTTTTATATATTCCTTATCCGCTGCTTGTATTCCATATTCGCAACTTGGCTTATGATATTTACCATTTTTCTTATTCAATATTACATAATTCTTCTGCTCCAAAAATTCTACGCTTGTATCTGAATATGATATTCCTAGAGTCAGAAAATAAATTAACAATAATGATAATATCTTTTTCATAAAAATTATTATACCAAAGATTGAAAAAAGATTGAAAAATTATCTAATCTTTGAACATGTGCAAAATAATAAACACAATAATTTTAGCGATTTAGTTTTGCAAAACTTTTGTCAAAAACATGTTCATAACTATGTAGATAACATGTTCAAAACTTCTAAATTATCTACAATTATCTACAGAAAAATATTGTTTATCTCTACTTTCTACTTTTTTATGTTCAAACATGTTCAAAACTTTTTATTTTCTGACAAGTTTTCTACATGTTTTTGAACATGTAAAATCCAGTATTGA
>CALVAL010000096.1 GCA_944325535.1 Candidatus Gastranaerophilales bacterium | reverse complement strand
TATAAAATTCAATACAGCGCTTTTTGAACACTTTTTGAACATAGTTTAAGATTTAAACTAAAGAATCTTTATGCTCTTTCGCTTGAATGAAAAATGCATTCAAAAAATCTGCTTCCACTTTTAAAATTTTAATAATTGGGGTTAAATTGTATAACTCTTCTATTTCTGGTTGTGTAACACAAAAATAATCTGCTATAACAGCTATGTTATAAACCGTTTCAGCTTTTTTGCTTAATAACTTAAATTCTTTTTCAGTAATATTAAAACCTGTAACCTCTTTCATAATCTATTCTCCTTTTTGACACAAAACACATTAGCTTGAAAGGAGAAAAAAAGCATCCAAATCTTTACATAATAACAAATTTTATTATTTTAAATAAAAGATAATTATTTATGTATATTAGAGAGTCACTATATTATTACTAAAAAACTTTAATTATAAAAAAATCAAACTTTAAATTGAATTAAAATTTTAACAATTTAGAAAATTTAATTTGATACACTTAAAGAATTTAACAAGTTTCTATTAATTTAAAGTTCTAGAAAATAAATAGTATTTTGCATCCATAAGAATATGATTAGAGACTAAAAGATTATTGTATGAAGAACCGAATTTCATAATAAATTGTTCTTTACAAGGGATTAAAATTTCTTCAAAACATTTTCTATTACCAAAGTTTTGAACTATTTTTGCAATTATTTTTAAATTTTCAAATGAATTGTTTGTTGTAAACCATTCAACTAAATAATTTAAAAGAATCATCTTTTCTTTTGTAGAAAAATCTCTGATTTCAAGTAATAAAAAATTAATATCTTTAGAGTTAGAGTACTTATTGATAAAATTTACAATCTCATCTTTATTTTTAGGTAAAAAGTCTTTCTGTTTTTCTTTTGATAGATTATTTATAAGATTATTCCATAAATTTATATTTTTAGATTTAATATCAGTATGTTTACTATATTGATTAGCTAAAAATACAAGAAAATCTTCATTAAATTTGTCTACATTTGGCATAATGTTTTCTAAAAATTTCATAGAATATATTTTTGAATTATCTTTACTTGAGTCTGGCATTAATATAATCTGTTGTGCTTTTAAGTCTACATGTGGTTTTGAGAAATATTGATTTGCCAAGTTTAGCATTTCTTTTGTACCAATATGGAGTTCAGCAAGTGCTATATATATATTATCCTGCAAAATTTCTTTATTTTTTATTATTAATTTTTCAGCATCTTTCTTGTCAATCATCATTAAAGCAAATATAACATCAAATTTAACATCTCCTTTACGTTTTTTAATATATAAATCTAAAAAATTATTTAATTCCGTATTCCAGATGTTGACTTCTTTGTAAAAATGATGATAATCTTGCTTTTTAATGATATTTTCAATATATTCACTAACTACTGTTTTATCACATAATTCCATCCGTTTTATAAGTGCTTTTTTATAAAACGGACTTAATTTTGATATTTGTTGTATGTCTTTTAAATCATTTATATCTGCAGATACACACCAATATTTAAATGCAATTTGTCTATATTTTATTTGCTTATTACTGTTCCATTCGCCATATAACCATAATCGAGTTTTTGATGATAAATTCCCTCTATTTAATCTTTTGTCCCAGTGGTCTGTGATATTATAATTAAATGTATTATCAGGATGTATTTTGTTTAATTCTACAAGATAGTTTATACAGTATTCTATTGCTATGATATTGTCAATGCAATGTACCCCCCATGCCAACCATTTTTTGAAGATAGAACTATTACCAACAAGTTTGATTAAAGCTCGAAGTGCATTATCTGATAAAAAATGTATATTATAAGAATATGCCATTCTATAAATATCGATATATGAACCTAATTTACTATTTCCATGCTTATCTTTTTGTGTGGAAACATTTAAATATTCCAAAAGAATATCATTTAAGATTTTATAATTTTCCAAATCGAAAGAATTTAATATTGCCCAAGTATAGTATAGTAATAATTCTTGTTTATTGGTTTCTTGGTGCCAGAATTTACTAACTGATTTACAAATCTCTTCATCGTAAATATTAAAGCAACCAACTAATATAAGAATGCCTTTTTTATATACACTATCAAAATCGCTTAGAAGCTCTATGATTTTATCTTTTATACTATTTGTGTATTTTAACTTTACATGGTTTACTAGATCATTAAAGAATTGATAATTGCATTCAATTGATTTAAATTTTTCGCAGTATATTGCTCCAGAAAATAAATTTCCATATTTAAAATCTAGTAATAACCAACCATAATGAGCCCATCCAGATAATTGTTGTGAATATTTATTTCTCATTATTAAAACAAAATCATTATTTTCAATGTTTATTAATGCATAATTTATTGCATTATATAATGAATTAATATTTGATATTTTAATATAATGTTCCTCAATAGTATTCCATATAGTTTGTTCTAAATATGTCTCATTTATATTTTTTATATAGTTAATAGATTCAATAATTGCTAAAGGATTTTTTTGTTCAACTATCTCTAATATTTCTTTGTTGACATCACTGTGTGCAAGTGCATAACCAACAATTTTACTATAATAAGGGTCTGTAATAATATTTTCATCTATATTCCCCCTTTTAAAGGCATCGCATAATGCCAAAGAAAATAAATAGTCTCTTGCTCTATCATGGCGAAAAATTATATTGCCTTTTTTATCTTCTTTAATAAATTTCTTATTTTGTATTATAATTCTGAGGCATGAAAAATCTACATCTTTCATTTCTTGTATATCAGAAATTTTAGGTAAAAAATTTCTTGATTTTAAAAGATTAATTGACATCCTGAATAAATTATCAATATATTCATGGTATAAAAAGGCTGAATTAATTGAACATATATCTTCTATAATGTTTTTTAGAAATTCAAACTGAATATTTTTAGATATTTCTATTAACTCAGAGTTTGAAATGTTTTCTAATTGATTAAAAAGTCCTATAAGATATGGATCATAATCAAGATTATATGCAACATCATCTAATTGAATGTCAAACAAGTTAGTATGAAATATTCTAAGAGCCTGTATTGCATTTCTTTTAGACATTTTACCAATAGATATATAATTAGTATTTTTAAAATCATTATTATCAAGATCTATTAGTTCCAACCATACAGGACAAATTATTTTATAGTCAAATACTCCATATAATTTATCTTTTTGAACCAAAGACATTATTGTTTTTAACATCTTTTGAGGATTTGATGTTGAATTTATATCATCAATAACTATATATAAGCAATTAAGATTAGAATTGAAGTTGCGCAAGGAATCACTACAATATTTTTTGATTACCACATCTATTGCATCTTCTATACAATCAGCATTAGATAAATATTGAGGTTTTAACCATAAAGCATATTTATTTTCATTTATTATTTTTTTTAAAATCTGATAACAAATATTAGATTTTCCACTCCCAGATGTTCCTGCTAGAATAGTTAATTTATTTGAAGTGTTAACAAAAGAATCAAATATTTCGAAAAATTCATCACGTTCTATGCTTTTTTCAAGGTTGTCGATCGTATTTAATAAATTTATACTATATGCTTCCAATAAGTTATTAGATATTTTGTTTAGTAAATTTAACGATAATCGCTCTTGTGGTATTTTGAAATATTTGTTACGAATATATTGACCATCAGGATTATTGTCTAATATCTGTACCCAAAATTCTTGCCAAAGTATATCAACTTGCACATTTTCATCTTTTGCTTTTTTTCTAACTTCTTTATCCAGATTATCATCTTTTCTTCTATTACTAGTGAGATAAATTGTAAAATTGTCATTCGGAAAATCTTTTTTATCGGATTTTACTTTATTTATTGCTTTAATTAAATCACCAAGAGGATTTTTACTTGTTTCTTTTTCATTTAGCCATTTATTTCTTAAGGATTTTAATTCTGTAATTGTATTTTCTATATAGTAATGATGCTGCTTATTATTCTCTAGAATGACTCCAGAAGTGTCTATTGGAGCTTTTCGTGTTTTACCATTATTATTGATTCCTGTATTATTTAAGCGCAAAAACTTTGAATCATAAACAATAAGTAAATCTGTTACAAGTTGTTCGAAAATCGCAGGATCTGTTATATTTTCAATTAAATTATAAGTTTCTCTATTCATATTTTCCTATATTACTTATATACTTAAATTATATTAATAACAAGTGATACTATAGATATTACTAATGCAGAAATAGCAACAATAATTGAAGCCCAGAATTGTTTTGTTGAAGATTTTTGATTTTCTTCTGTCATTTTAGCAATTTGTTTCACGGTTTCTGTGTTTTCAGAAGTTAGATTAACAATATTTTGAAAATATTCAATATTAATTCTTGTAAGATCTTTAACGTCTTTTAACGTTAAGGTTTGTTTATGTAGTTCATTTAATTGTGTTTGAATTTGTTTTTCTTTTTCAACTTGTTTATTCAATATTTCAACTGTAGATTGAGCATTCCATGGCTGATTAAACATTATAACTCCTAACACTCCATTTCTTCTTGACCATTTTTAGATACAAAATAATAGCTAAATTCACCTGACTTT
>CALVAL010000095.1 GCA_944325535.1 Candidatus Gastranaerophilales bacterium | reverse complement strand
CCTGATGCTCACACACCTAAGGTCGGATTTGAAAAATCTCAAAAATTTGTCAATTTTTGGATTTTTCCGCATCCTCCTTTTGTAAATTTTTCTTAAAATCGTATATACTCGCTCTTGTATAGCCAGTGTGACATTCTTATAATAGTGTTCAGGTTACACTAAGTCGAAATAGTGGGGTGTCGTATTGAAAATAGCAGCTATCAGTGCTCAAAGAGCAGCCGGATTAAAGTCAGATAATACTGATTTAAAAAAGAAGAATCCTAATTTTAAATCAGCAGGTATGCTTGCAGGTGTCGGTTCTTTAATGCAAGGTATTGAGAATAAAGGTTATTTTTTATCTTTTTTAATCCAAGATGGTTTAGGTATGACATTGCCTAGAACGGTTACAGGTTTTAATAGGGATAAAGAAATTACTGGACATCTTAATTATCAGGAAGGAACAGAGGTTTTTCTTCGTGAAGGAATGACTGGTCCTTTTATAATCGGTGTTGCTCCTGCAGTTCTTTTCTTAACAAGAAAATTCTGTAAATCGACTAATACAAATACTCGACTAATTAAGCGTTTAGGAGAGAATTTAAAGACTATAGTAAAAGATTCAAAATTTGATAAAGCATTAAAATCTGATGCTGAGAAATTTAAAAAAGAATTCTATAAATATAATGTAGAGCAAATATATAAAAATACTGTTCCAAACGATAAGGATGCAGATGTTACTATAAAATATTTGATAGAAGAGCTAGAAAAATCTGAGTCAAAAGATAAGAAAGTTCATGAAGCTGCAATTGGAAATATAGTATCAAAATTTAACGAGAAAATGCTTGAAAATTCACCGGAGCTATATCATATCAATAGAGTATCTTTAGGTGATAGTAATACCAAGCAATTCTTTAATACGGCAGAAACTTTTAAGGCAATAAATGATTATGCACAAGATGCGATTGTGAATAATAAGCAAAGAGCATCTATTGATTCAAATTCTGCAGAAAATATTAAAAACAATTTTGCAACAAAAAGATTGCTTACAAATATTACAAATATAGTAGTTACATTAGGTGGACTTTCAGTATTACCTAAACTTTATGCAAGAAGTGATGTATCTCCAAGTGCAGCTGCTTTACAACATGCTAAAAATAAGCAATCTCAAGATAAAAGTTCAAATCCGACTTTTAAAGGAAAAGGTATAAATGGTACTGGAGCATTTGAAAAGGTTGGTAAATTTTTAACTAAATATGTTCCTGAAAAAGCGCAAGAGCTATTAGAATATACAGGTTATAATTTTACAAAAACAACTTTCGCTTGTTTATCTTTATTTGGTCTATTATTACCAAGAGGAAAAAGAGCGTGGGATAGAGCTCAAAAGGATGAAAATGGAAAGCGTGATATGACAGAAATTAATGAAATTTTATTAAGAGATACAGTTTCATCTTTATCTGTTGTATTTGCAGTACCTCTACTTACGAAATTAATGGTAAGTATGTATGAGAATAAAGTTGGTTTTATTCTTACTAATAGAGCTTCTGATGGAAAAAATATTTTCCAAAAAGCTTGTGATGTTATGAATCCATATAGCAAATTGGATGTTTTGTCTATTGCTGATTTAGATGCAATTTATGGCAATATAAATTCTAAAGATAAGCTTATGAATTTTGCTAATTTTGTTAATAATAAAGGAAAAAAAATAAAAAAAATAATTTCTCAATCTGATAATCATTCACTTATTTTTAATGATAAAACATTTACATTGGATTCAATAAAGGATCTTTCTAAAAAAGAAAAGAATCAAAAAATCTTAGATGTATTTAAAAATCTAGATATTAAGGATTCAAAAGCTAAGAATGAAATAATATCAAAGGTAATGCAAGGTTCAGGGAATATTAAAAATAATAAGATTGCTCAGTTTGCAAGAGGTCTTAATTCTATTCCAGGAGCTGTATCAACATTCTTGATTTCACCAATACTTTTAGGTGTATTTATTCCAATGCTAACGTATCATAATACAAGAAAAGCCCATGAAAAAGTTTTAAATCAGTCTGCCGGAAAATAGACATTAGAGTTTCTTTGTTATAAAATTTTCTCGAGTTAATGAAAATTTTGGGGGGCATTTTATGAGATTGCATAATTCATATTCAAATGAAATAGAAGAATTTAAACCTATAGAAGAAAATAAGGTTAAGATGTATGTTTGTGGTCCAACAGTCTATGATAATGCCCATTTAGGACATGCTAGATGCTATATAACGTGGGATGTTCTATACCGTTATTTGAAGTTTAAAGGGTATGATGTTACATACTGTAGAAATGTTACTGATGTAGATGATAAAATTCTTAAAAAAGCTGAAAAAGAAGGAAAAACTCCTGAAGAGGTCTCTCAATATTGGTATAAAAAATTTACTGATAGTATGAAAGCTTTGAATAATTTAAAGCCTGATATAGAACCTTTTGCAACAAAAACTTTAGGTGAAATGATATCTATAAATAAGGATTTAATCAATAAAGGTTATGCCTATGAGGCAGATGGAGATGTCTATTTTAGAGTTAAAAAATTTCCAAAATACGGTTATCTTTCAAAGCAGCCTATAGATCAGCTAGAAAGTGGAGCAAGAATAGAGGTTGGAGAATTAAAAGAAGATCCTCTAGATTTTGCATTGTGGAAGAAGGATGAAAAGTTTGGTTATAATTCTCCTTGGGGTGTTGGTCGTCCGGGCTGGCATATTGAATGTTCTGCAATGAGTAGAAAATATTTAGGCAAGACAATTGATATTCATGCAGGAGGTGCTGATTTAATCTTCCCTCATCATGAAAATGAAATTGCTCAGTCAGAGTGTGCAAATGGTTGTAAATTTGTTAATTATTGGCTTCATAATGGTTTTGTGACTATTAATAAAGAAAAAATGTCAAAATCTTTAGGTAATTTTTTAACGATTGATGATATGTTGAAAAATTACGATGCAAATACAATAAGATTTTTCATATTGACTAATCATTATCGAATGCCTGTAGAATTTTCTGATGAAGCATTGCAAGCAGCAGCAAATGGTGTAAAAAGAATGCTTAATGCGAAACAAACTCCAATTGATCAGAATTTGGATTTAACGCAGTATGATGAATACAAGGCTTTTGTAGAAGCTATGGATGATGATTTGAATACTTCTAAGGCATTAGCAGTATTGTTTGATTTAACAAATAAAGCTAACAAGGATGTCCCATATGCTTATACCCTTTTACATGCATTAGCAACAACACTTGGTTTTAAATTTGAAAAAGCAAGTTTGTCTGAAGATGAGATAAAAGAGAAGTTAGCGTTAATTAGTGCAGAGTTAGGTAAAAATTATTCATCTATGGAAGAAATTATAGAAGAGAGAAAAAACGCAAGAGCTAATAAGAATTGGGAAGTAGCAGATAAAATAAGAATAGCTCTTGATAATGCCGGAATTGTGTTAAAAGATTCTAAGGAAGGTACAACTTGGGAATTAAAATAAAAGCAGTTATTTTTTCGTTAGTGTTAATTTTTTCACTTGGGTTTGGAGAGCTTGGGGTTTTCGCTAATGAAATTATAAGAGTAGGGCTTACAGATAATAAGTTTCAAAATGTACTGAAGCAAGAAATTACAATTTATGGAACAGCTGATTGCGATATTTGCGATAAGGAAACGAAGAAAGTTATATCAAGGCTATCAGCAAATAAAGAAATGACCGTGAAAAATAATGTTTCAGGGCTAGATGTTACAATAGATAATAAAACAAATACTTTAAGAGATTTTGTAGTAATTTGTCCTCAAGGTGTACTTGGAGTAAAAGATTTAAAACGTAAAGGAATGCCTGCTCTTTATCATGGAGCTTTTGAATTTATTCAAAGACCTGATAGAAAGGGTTTTTATTTAGTAAATCTTGTTGAAGTTCAAGAATATTTGAAAGGTGTCGTACCTAATGAGATGCCTATAAGATTCGGCTTAGAGGCTTTAAAAGCTCAAGCTGTTGCAGCAAGAAATTATGTATTGACTCCAAGGACACAAGCTTATAAAGAATTTCAAGTTGTGGATAGCGTTGCAAGTCAGGTATATTATGGTGTTAATACCGAGACAGATATCTCTACAAGAGCAGTAATGGAAACTGATGGTATTGTTGCTTTATACGATAATGAGCCAATATTAGCGTTATATAGCTCTACAGCAGGGGGATATACAGAGAGTTATGCTTATGCATTTTCAGATCCGATGACAAAGATGTTTCCATCAATTAACAAACCTTATTTGGTAGCAGTACCTGATAAATCTGAATTTGAAAGTTTAGAAGAAGAGGATAAGGCTAAAGCTTTTTATGAGAGCAAAATTCCTTCTTTTGATATAGATTCTCCATATTATCGTTGGGAAAGAGCTTGGAATGTAAAAGAGTTAGAAGATGTTTTCAAGCGTACATTGCCAGCTCAATCAAAGACAGGTTTTATTCATCCGGCTTTTAAAGAAGGTGATGAGCTTGGTAATATCAAAGATATTAAAGTTATGAAGCGCGGTGCTTCTGGTAAAGTTATAGAATTAGAATTAATGACTTCAAAAGGCTGCTATCGTATAGCAAAAGAGCTTGTTATAAGAAGAGTTTTTCAAAAGGATGGAATCTCCCTTCCTAGCGCAAATATAGTAGTAGAAAAATCTTTAGATAATTATGGAAATGTTGAAGAAATTAAAGTGCTTGGTGGTGGTTTCGGGCATGGTGTTGGTATGAGACAGTATGGCGCAGGTTATATGGCATTAAAATTGAAACAGCCTTATTATAATATCTTAAGGCACTATTACACAGATA
>CALVAL010000094.1 GCA_944325535.1 Candidatus Gastranaerophilales bacterium | reverse complement strand
TTTAGATGAATTTTTGAATAATGCTAAAAAACTTGACGTACCTTTTTATATCGTAATAGGCGATAAAGATGTAAATAAACATAAAAAGTTGAGTAAAGTCGATTATTTAAAAGTTCTTAAAAAACAAGTAAAAAAATACAGTCCTGAAAATGCAAATTATGTTTTTGAAAAAAACGGTACAGTTTTTATTGTTTTAGATGGTGCAAAAGATGTTATTCCTAGCACTAATGGATATTATAAAGATGAAACACTTACTTGGTTAAATGCGCAACTAAATTTATATTCTAAAAAAAATGTAATTATTTTTCAGCATTTCCCTATAATTCCGCCTACAGAAAAAGAAACTTATTATACATATAAGCCTGAAAAATATATGGCAATTTTAGCACAGCATAATAATGTAAAAGCGATAATATCAGGTCATTTCGGGGTGAATAAAGATATTGTGATTAATGGAATTAATCATATTTCTACAGCTGGACTTCCATATTACCGAGTAATTGATATTTTAGATTATGATACAAAAAATCCTACTATTTGGGCTGAGTTAAAAGAAATTAAATAAAAGGAAATATAATCCCTAATGATTCAAGAGAAAAAATAGCCAAATTGCCAAGCTTATTCATTTTTTTATCTCTTTGTTTTTTGATTTTTTCAAAATCTAAATTTTCACCATAATTATATTTTTCTAAAATTTCGCCAAAACCTTCTACATCTTGTAATGGTTTATAAGTATTATAATGTTCTCTAAGTGAACGTTTCTTCTCTGGTTTAAATTCTGGAGAAGATGCGATATTATCGCAAAGCATACTTTTTAAGTTCATTTTTTTACCGCTTTCAGGGTGGTGCATTGAATGCTTGCGGTGAAAATCTGATACAAATGATTTTGGAAAACCTAGGGTATATAAAATTAATTTATCGGCATCATGTGTAATACTGTCGATTGAATTTTTACCAAAAATTTCTTTTTCAATTAGCGCAAAAACCATTTTATGTTCAAAAGTATGATTGATATTTTTGACATAATTTTTTGCATAATTTTTTATTTTAGAAATTATATTTTTTGTAATTTGTCTTATGCTTAAAAGACCGGTCGCACTCTCAACTGCAACCGGTCTTTTCACAAAAATATCCGCACTTTTAGTTAACTCTTCTATCGCATTTATTGGCTTCCCGTAAAATTGAATTCCCTGTGGTTTTGGGGGAATGTGGGAAAATTTAGAATAATTAGGGTTAAAATTACACTTTACTTCCATATCCAATTTTTGCACATAAAAGTTTTATTGCAACTATAAGTTTATAAATCTTAAAAATTCTTTACAAAACCCTTTTATTCCATTTTGCCAAGGTTTTGCAGTGCCTTTATAATATTTTTCGTAGTCTGCAATTATATTACGAGGAAGTTCTTTTCCTTCACTAAGTGTTTGTGCCATGTATTCAAGATAATCATCTTGAGCATCACGATATTCAATATCTTGATATCGAATATCAGCATCTGCTTCGTAATGTACAAGAGCATGATAGGCACATTCTATATTTTTATCTTTACTTTCTGGAAATAGTAAAAGAGCTTCTCTAACAGTTTTTCTTTCTGTTAGTACTGCAAAAATTAATCTTCCAACGAATTTACGATTGTTTCTTCCATCCATAATACTAATAAGGGTTAATTATTTTAAAATCAAAACTAGGTGTTTTAGGCCCGAAATGGGCATCATATTTAAGTCTAGGTCCTTCTGATAAATCAACAACTCCTTCTTTTTTGACTTCGTTTGAGTTTTTTATATATTTTCCAAGTCGCCTTTCTGATTTTATCATTGGCGCATCGTCTTTCATATTGCAAGCTGAAACAAGAAAACTTGCTAGAAGCGCTAATAATAAAAGAAAACTTATCCTTTTCATATATCAGTCCTTTATTAACATTATATCATGTTTTAGTCAGCACTTATCCTGCTAAAGAATGATTATTTAATAAAACAAGCTGAATAGTGGTAGATTTCTTTTTCTAAGAGTTGTGGAGTTTTTTTATCGCAAATTCCTGCTTTATAGTATTCGCATCTTGGAAAGAATTTACAGCCAAATATTTCTTCTTGAATGCTGGGAGGGGCGCCTTCTATTGTTTTAAGTTTTAAGTTAGGATTCTTGCTTGGTAAAGAATTTAAAAGGGCCATAGAATACGGATGAATAGGTTTTTTAAAGAATTTATCTGCAGGAGCTTTTTCTACAATATGACCTGAGTACATTACAGAAACATAATCTGCATAATTGCTAACTAAGGCTAAATCGTGGGATATTAATAAAATTGTAGTGCCAAACTCATTTTTTATTTCGTCAATTAAGTCCATAATTTGTTTTTGAATAGTTACATCTAAAGCTGTAGTTGGTTCATCTGCAATTATTAATTCTGCATTGCAAGCCAGAGCCATTGCAATAATAATGCGCTGTTTCATACCGCCTGAAAGCTCGTGCGGGTAGTAGTTCAATTTATTTTCAATATCAGGAATACTAACTAAATCTAATACTTCTTTTGCTTTTCTAAGCGCTTGTCTTTCACTTACATCATTATGAGTTCTTATTGCTTCAATTAGTTGGTTTCCTATTGTATAGAGTGGATTTAGTGATGTCATAGGATCTTGAGGGATTAATGCGATTTTATTCCCTCTAAGTTTTCGCATTTGTTTTTCTTTGTACAGGAGTAAGTCTTCTCCTTTGAATATAATTTCACCACTTTTAATATTAGCAGTTTTGGGGATAAGTTTAATTATAGACATGGCTGTCATCGTTTTACCGCAGCCGGACTCTCCAACTAAAGCAAGCATGCTTTTGGGTTTTAAGGCTAAATTTATATCATATAAAGCTTGATATTTACCAAAAAATAAATTGAGGTTTTTGATTTTTAAAATATTTTCCATAGAAACTATTCTATAATATTTTGAAAAATTTTGAAATAAGTATATAAGACTATTTCAAGCTTTCAATTGCTTTTTTGTAATCATTGTTTCCATAAATATAGCTGCCTGCGACAAGAGAATTTGCACCGAGCGATTTGCAAATTTTTGCAGTTAGGTTATTTATTCCGCCATCGACTTGTATTATTATATCATTTTGGACTTTTTCTTTTATTAAAGGTATTTTCATTGCACAATCGTGCATAAATTCTTGTCCGCCAAAACCAGGTTCTACAGTCATTACAAGTAGTAAATCTAATCTGTCTAAAAATTCAAAAATTTCTTCAGGAGCCGTTTTAGGTTTTATTGATAGTCCTGCTTTGATTCCAAAATGTTTAATTTTTGAAATTATTTCATTAACATGGTCAGAATCTTTACAAGCCTCATAATGAAAAGTTAATATATCAGCTCCAGCTTTTGCAAAAGGTTCAATATATCTTTCAGGGTTTTCAATCATTAAATGAGTATCTAAGACTAAGTCTGTGACTTTTCTTAAAGATTTTACAACAGGAACTCCAATTGTTATGTTAGGTACAAAATGACCATCCATTACATCGATGTGTATCCATTCTGCTCCAGCTTCTTTAACTGCTTGAATTTCTTTTTCAAGATTTGCGAAATCTGCAGATAAAATTGATGGTGAAATTATAATTTTATTCATAGTAAAATTATTTTACCATATTCATATTGTTATATGAAATAAAACATTATATAATGAAATAGAATTGGAGAAAGAAAATGGTTGATATAGATGCTTTAATAGGCTATTTTAATAAATTACAAAGAGCTGTTCTCAATAACGCAGATTTTAGCTTTGGGGCAAAAAAAATTTTGAAAAAGGAAAAAGTTGATGATATTTTATGTTGTATTTTGCTTTTATTGCCTGATATATACAAAAAAGATTTTAAAACAACATATGATAATAAATATTCATCAATTAGTTCTTTCAAACTTTTATATAAAGAACTAAAACACAAGTTTTGGCTTTCTAGTGATTATTATATTGTTAATTCAGACCATGTTATAAAAGCAATAGGACTTATTAAAAAGGCTATTGCAAGTGATGTAAGAATGTTAGAAAAAGATTCATAATTTATCCCATGCGTTGACTTTTAATCCTTATTTATTGTACAATTCTATTAACTATCATAGAAAAAAATGGAGCGTAATATGAATTCACAACAAGATGTTATATATGGGCTAATGAATGAGCTTGAAGATACTTTAGATAAAGGTTTTTCTCTTTTAGCTTGTGGATTCACGGTAGTAAAAAAAGACAATGTGACTAATATTTTAGATAAGTTATATGCGGCTTTACCTGATGAAATAAAGGAAGCACGATCTTTATTGAGACGTAAAGATGAATTGCAGTATGAAGCTCAACAAAGAGCTGAGAAAATTGTAGCAGATGCTCAAGCTGAAGCTAATAGACTATTAAGTGAATCAGATTTATTAAGAGCAGTGCAAAGAGAAGCTGAGAAAATAAAAGAGCAAGTAATAACTGATTGTGAAGAAATTAAACGTAAAGCATTAGATGAAGCAGAAGCAATAAGAGTTCAAGCCAATGATGAAGCTACAAGAATAAAAGAAGGTGCTACAGTATATGCTGAACAAGTTTTAGTTAGCATTGAACAAAACTTAGGACAGTTGCAAGAGGTTGTGAAAAATGGCCAATTACAACTAGAAAGACGCAGAGCAGAGTCTGATGAACAAATGAGCGGAAATTATGTAAATCAAAGAAAAGAGTTTGCTCAAGATTTTAGAATGAATTAGTATATTATAAATTTAAAATTATATGAAAATAATACATCATATTGAGAGCATTCTTCTTCTATTTGAATATTTATTAATACACTACTATTTTCTTGTAAGGCTGTTACTATGATTACCGCATATTGTTCAATTTTATCTTTTATTT
>CALVAL010000093.1 GCA_944325535.1 Candidatus Gastranaerophilales bacterium | reverse complement strand
TCTCATAGATGTAAGATTTTCCTTTTTAATCCCTTTTCCCTTTTTCCGCTTGAGACTTCCCACTCAAGCTTTTTTTTTGTGCTATTCAAGTAGATAAGTGCTCGATTGATATTTGGTTTAATTAAATAAACTTATCAAGTACTACTAGTCAACCTCTTCCGTGTAACTACCAGTTTAATGATTAAATCTAAGCTACGCACGTAAATAGTATGAATTTTATAAAAAAATAGTCCTATCTTTTTAAGATAGGACTATTTAAAATCTTTATAAAACCTATTTTACAAGTTCTTTAAAGTTTTTACCAGCTGAAAATGCAGGAACAGTTTTTGCAGCAATTTTAAGTTCTTTACCAGTTTGAGGGTTTCTACCTACTCTAGCAGCTCTTTTACGAGCTTCCCAAGTACCAAACCCTACTAATGTAACTTTTTTACCTTTAGCAACTGTTTTTTGGATAATTTCTAAAGTTGCAGATAACACATCAGAAGATGTTTTTTGAGAAAGTTTTGTTTTCTTAGCAATCTCTTTTACTAATTCTTCTTTGTTCATAATAAATCTCCTATACACTATTACTCTCTCATGTGCATTAATACTTAATTACACACATGTCATAAATCTCATTATACACATTGTTCTAAATTTTGCAAGTAAAAATATAAAATTCGGTGCTAAATGTTACATATTTCTTATTTTTCAGCTTTATTTGCAATAAAAGTTCATAAAACTTTACATTTAGATTTAATAAGATATAATAAACGTAGTGTTGAAGAAAGGAGAGTTCCTATGTGGGAAAATGATTTTAATGTAAATGATGTTAGAGAAATTCGTACAAGAACTTCTGTATTTTTTGGATGTGGTGCAATAAATAAAATTAATGATATTGCAAAAGATTTCAAAGCAAAAGAGCTTGATAAAGTTATTGTTATGAGTGGTAGAAATGCTTATAAAGCAACTGGAGCCTGGGATGTTGTAGAAAAAGCATTAAAAGAAAATGGAATAGCTTATGTAAATTATGATGGAGTAACCCCTAATCCAACAACAATATCAGTTAATGAAGCTGCTAAAATGGCTAGAGATTTTGGTGCTAAAGCTGTAATTGCTATTGGAGGAGGCTCTCCTACAGATGCAGGTAAGTCAGTTGCAATTTTATTAAAATACCCAGATAAAAACGCAAATGATATTTATGAATTCAAATTTGAACCAACTGAAGCAGCACCAATCGTTGCAATAAATTTAACTCACGGTACCGGTACTGAAACAAATAGATTTGCGGTAGTTACAATACCTGAAAAAGATTACAAACCTGCAATTGCATACGATTGCATCTATCCTACATATGCAATCGATGATCCAGCTTTAATGGTTAAATTATCACCAAAACAAACTCGTTATGTTTCAATTGATGCTGTAAATCACGTTGTTGAAGCTGCTACATCAAAAGTTGCATCTCCATATGCAGTGACTCTTGCAAGAGAAGTTATTACTTTAGTTGGTAAATATCTTCCTAAAGCAATTGAGAATGCTGAAGATTTAGAAGCTCGCTACTACTTAGCTTATGCAGCAATGTTAGGCGGAGTATGTTTTGATAATGGATTATTACACTACACTCACGCATTAGAACATCCGTTGAGCGCTGTAAAACACGAACTATCTCACGGTCTAGGACTTGCAATGCTATTGCCTGCAGTTGTAAAAAATATCTACGCAGCAAAAGCTGAAACTCTAAACTACATTTTAGAGCCTATAGCTGGAAAAATAAATTCTGCAGAAGAAGCTTCGACTAAAGTTTATGACTGGTTAAAATCAGTAGGAGTTCCTTCAAAACTAAAAGATGAAGGCTTCACAGATGCTGATATACCAAAACTAGTAAACTTAGCATTTACAACACCATCACTAGACGGTCTGCTTTCTATAGCTCCAACAGAAGCTACAAAAGAAGCTGTTGAAGAAATTTATAGAAATTCTTTATAATATAGATATTAAATAAGAAAAACTCCCATAGCTTGAACTATGGGAGTTTTCTTATTAGAATGTAAAAATGAAGCGAAAATATTATTATGTAGATAGTCCGTTATACAAATTAGTCAGTACTGCAAGAGCTTGTGAAAGACATTTTTCATTGATGTTTAAAAAAAATTTTTCACATTTAGGTATTACTCAAGGAGAATTATGTTTGCTGGATACAGTTGTAAGAAGTCCTGAAATATCCCAAATTGAACTTGCAAGATTACTATTTAAAGGAAGAGCACATATTACCCAAATGCTAAATTCCCTAGAAAATAAGGGCTTAATTAATAGAGTTCATGAAATAAAAAATGGCAGACATATCAGAAGAACTATTTTAACTGCAGAAGGTGAAAAAATCTACGAAGAAATTTGTGATGTATTTATTACAAAATTCAAAAAAATGAGAGATTTTTTTGAAGGTAAAGATGATGATTTTATAAAATTTTTAGGTGAAATCCGAGAAATAGTAACCGAAGGTGAAAACGTAGATTTTGACTAAGTATTTTACAAAAAAGCTTTTTGTGAGATAATTGACTTATGGGCGTTTGGCGGGGGTAAATAAATTCGCTTAGCGCATAAAATTAAAATAAGGGCGTTTGGCGCAGTTGACTCTGCCGAACAAAAAGTGACTAAATGTCACGTTTTGTGAGAGGTAGCATCAAAGCGGAGCTTATGCGCAGCAACTGCCACTTATGAAAATAGAATATCACGCTTAGGGGCGTTTGGCGCAGTTGGTAGCGCATCTGAACGACATTCAGAGGGTCACAAGTTCGAGTCTTGTAACGCCCACCATAAAAGAGCAGATAACATAAAATATCTGCTTTTTTGCTTTGTATGTTTTCATTACGAGAAGCCTTTTAAGTTCGGCGGATTTGTGGACGGACAATACGAAGTTAGTCCGGATAGCGAGAATATGAGGTATGACAAAACCTTTCGGGGGTAAATGCCGAACTATTCGAGCGTGGAACAAATCCAAGATAGCGACCTGTGAGCTGTGGCTGGAGTAATTTGTAACAGAAATTTTATTTAAATAATAAGTTTTTCATATAATAAGATTAGATTCATTGGGTAATAATATTCCAATAAATATACAGTTTTAATGATGTTATGATATACAACTCCATTTTCCAAAATATTCTTCTATTATTTTATCATTTCCAAATAGTTCTTTTTGCTCTGGAAGTGATTTTGTCTTAAGCGTTATTTCTTTGTCCAAAGCAAGATATTCTTGAAGTTTCTTTCTAGCAACTGACACATCATAATTGGAAGTTTTAATATAATCTTCATAGTCTTTCATTTTCTGATTACATAATTTTTTTAGCGAGCTCAATTCTTTTTTTGCAAATATTTTGTTTTTCCAAATATCATCAAAATATTTTGTTATTGATTCTGCATAGTCATGTCGTTTTACGTTCGCACTCTTAGGTATAAATGAAAATTTATGCCCCAAAGCATCGACAACCCTTCCTTGACAATCAAAGAGCATAAAATTATACATATCTTGACCAGAAAAAGCTGAACCATATTTATTTATATTATCTACCTCCATTATCCTAAAATCTCGTTTTTTCTTTTCAGGATCTAAAAAAGGTTGTTTAAAGCTTGGATGATTATGTATATGAATTCCTATATCTGCACATTCAATTTTTTTTTCTAAATGAGCATTTTTTATTGTTGCTTGAATCTCATTATAATTTTTAAATTGGATTGTTTCAGCTTTATTAATAGTTCCAGAATCGTAAAATATAACTTCACCGTTTTTACTTACTCCAAAACTATGTTCTATAGGTTCCTCTTTTATAATATTCATTATCTTATTAGACACAAGACTTTGATATCTGTCTTTTACTATATAATCTACTTTTTCTGTTTCACTAAAATCTGCCCAATTTTTTGGAAGATACTCATTACCTCTTTTATTTTCAAAATTTGCTATAAACCATTTATTATCTGAAAGTTGACAAGGTTTATTGGATGTCCTCCTATATGGAGTTAACACATTTAACATTTCATCAGTGACTCCGACTCTTACTACAGTGTTCTTCTCTCCATATTTTGCAATTTGTTTTGCTTGTCTAGATAAAAATTTTTCACTTAATTCAATAATATCAAATGTTTTGCCACTAAATAAAAAAGTCATTTTAATCCCCCTTTTAAATATCTCCTATTTATACAAAGTATTTTTCTTGTTAAAATTTGCCTAATTGTTACAATATGTTAATATTGCATAATATACTAAGCACTTTGTTGATTGAAGTTAAATCGAGTATTTTTACTTTTTAGAGGAGTTTTGTAACAAAATAAATTCAGCGTAAAGCATGATGTATTTTTATGTAAAAATCTAGTAAAACAATAATAAAATGGGCTAAGTTTTTACTTAGCCCATTTTATTATTTAACCTTTAACAACTATATTAACAAGCTTTTTCGGAACAACTATTGTTTTTACAATTTCTTTTCCTGCGGTAAGTTCTTTGATTTTTTCACTAGACAGAGCTATTGATTTTAATTCTTCGTCATTTACCCCCTCATCAGCTTCAATTTTATCTTTCACTTTACCATTTACTTGTACAACTAGAGTTATTTTACTAGCTTTTGCTAAGTTTTCATCCCATTCACACCATTTAGAATCGTGAATAGAACCTTCAAAACCTAGGTCCGCCCAAATTTCTTCTGACATATGAACAGTAACAGGTGCCATTAATTTGATTAGAGAGATTATCGCAAAGCTTAAGACATTCTTATCTTCCTCAGATAAATCCCCTTTACATTTCCCCCTCCAATCATAAATAGCATTTGTTAGTTCTCTGTATTTAGAGATTACAGTATTAAATTGAAAATCATTAGAAATATCGTTAGTAATACCTTTCATAGCCATATTTACTACACGGACCAGGTCATCATTCTCTCTTTTTAGAGGGAATGATAATTTATAGTCTTTAGTCAAATATTGCTGATTATCACTTACTAGTCTCCAAACTCTATTTAAGAATTTATAGCAGCCTTCAACTCCTGCATCAGACCAGTCAAAGTCTCTTGCTGGTGGAGAATCTGAAAGGATAAATAATCTTGCAGTATCAGCTCCATAGTTTTCAAATATTTCATCTGGATCTACGGTATTTCCTTTTGATTTTGACATTTTAGAGCCATCTTTTAATACCATACCTTGAGTCAATAGATTTTTGAATGGCTCATCAAAGCTTAATAGACCTAAATCTTTTAGAGCTTTTGTAAAGAATCTTGAATACAATAAGTGTAAAATTGCGTGCTCGATACCACCAACATATTGATCGACAGGTAGCCATTTATCAACTAGTTCTTTGGAGAACGGCATATTTGAATTTTTTGCATCAGAATATCTCAAATAATACCAACTAGAACATACAAATGTATCCATTGTATCCATTTCACGTCTTGCTTTTCCACCACAGACTGGACAAGTTGTCTCTGCAAAAGTCTTAGATGTAGTAATTGGAGATTTCCCTACTACTGAAAAATCT
>CALVAL010000092.1 GCA_944325535.1 Candidatus Gastranaerophilales bacterium | reverse complement strand
AAGATTTAGGCGTCGAAACAAAAGACGCAGTAAAGATTTATGGAGCAATGAAGTCATATTCAATCTCCTCATCACTACTTAATAACAAAAATAGTTTCATAACAGCAAAAATTTAGATTTACGGATTTTATGGTATAATATGTAAGTGTAGAATCCAAAAGAGGTTTTGAAGATGAAAAAGATAATCCTATCAACAATAATTGCAACTGCTGGATTTATTTGTTTTTCAGTTGTTGATACTCAAAAAACTGTTTCTAATCCAGAATTTTTACTAAAGAATACATACGCAATTACTCTAGGCTATGATAAATCAATGGGAGAAAAAACTATAAAAGCCGCAGTAATCGATAGCTATTTTAGAGAAGTTGCTGCAAATGGCAAAATAGTACGTTGGAACAAAACAACTTTTCCGTTAAAAGTATATATCCAAGACACCCCTGAAGTTCCAGGATATTATCGCGAAGTTGTAATGAGTGCATATCAATCTTGGGAAAGAGCTAGCGAAGGTCTTGTGAGATTTGAATTTGTAGAAACAGCTGAAGAAGCTGATATGAAATGTTATTTCAAAAATACAAATGATGATAAAGAAGCTATTGGTTCCCAGTCTTTTTCTTTAAGCGGAGATAAAATTATAGATTCAACAATTAACTTTAAAAAGACTGACAACAAGGGACATAGCCATGATTCTAAGCAACTTTTCTCTTCTGCATTACAAGAAATTGGTCATTCTTTAGGCCTAAATGGAAAAAGTCCTAGTATTTATGATGTTATGTATCCAATTGGAACTAAATTCAATACTGAAATTACAGCAAGAGATTTAAAAACTTTAGCATTATTATATTCTGTAGTTCCTGATGTAACAAATGTTGCATTAACAGAAGAAGATAAATCTCAATTATTTACTGTTGCAGAAATTTTGAACACATTAAATGTTCCAGTAGATGATAATACTAATACAGCTGAAGTTGTAGCAAATGATATTGCAACACACCTTGCTTTAGCTGAACAATACAGAAAAAAAGCTGAATATGATAAAGCTGCTGAAGAATATCAAGCTGTTGCTCAAATGAAAGAGGATAGAAGAAGTAAGTCTGAAGTATACTATGAAGTAGCAGTTATGTATTTAGATGCAGAAGAATTTGATAAAGCTAAAAGCTGCGCAGAAATCGCTTGTGCAACAGATATGAATGACCTAACTGATACCCTATCAGCTTTGATAGATTACTATATGAAACGCTCTAATTCTGCAGTAGAACAATTAGAAGCTATTTTAAGCCAAAACCCATATAATAAACACGCTTATAAGCTTTTATGTCAAATATATAGAGAAAAACACCATGAAAATCTTTTAAATTCAACAATTAAAAGATATGGAAAAACCGCTGGTGTGATTGAAGAATAGTAAAATATATCTAATAAAAAAGTCCTATATTGATATTTTCAATATAGGACTTTTTAGTAATGTTTTATATTCAAATATCAAGTATATTATAATTACTTAATCTATCATTAATAAAACGCCATTGATGCCCACTTGTAAGATCTTACAAGTTTATAAGAGAAGCTCTCTTTGAGGCTATATATGGTAAAGGGCGGCTATAAGTCCGCTCTTATATATAAAAAAGGAAGCCTTCGTAGTGGCTTCCTTTTTAAATATTTTTATTTATTACTATACTTTCATTTCTTTTTCAAAACCAAATAAAGAACTTACTGATTCATCATCATGAATTCTAGAAATAGCCATACCCAATAAAGGAGCTATTGATAACTGCTTAACTTTACTAGGCAAGTCCTCTTTATTCCAAGGGATAGTATTTGTAACAATACATTCTTCTATTGGAGCATTTTCTAGTCTTTCACGAGCTGGACCAGAAAATACAGCATGAGTAGCACCTACATAAACAGATTTTGCCCCCTTGCTTTTTAGAAGTTTAGCCGCCTCACAGATAGTACCTGCTGTATCTATAATATCATCAAACATTAAACAAACTTTATTTTCGACATCACCAATAATATGAGCTGCAATAGCTTCATTATGTTTATCACGACGTTTATCAATTATGGCTATTGGACAATTTAGTTTCTTTGCAAAATGCCTTGTTCTATTAGCTCCACCCATATCTGGACTAACTACTACCAACTCATCTGGATTCAAGTTAAGACTCTTAACGTAATCTACTAATATTGGTGTTGCAAATATATGATCTACAAGAATATTAAAGAATCCTTGAATTTGTCCTGTATGCAAATCTACCGCTAAAACTCTATTAGCACCAGCTGTAGTTAATAAATCAGCAACAAGCTTAGCTGTAATAGCTTCTCTACCAGAAGTTTTTCTATCTTGACGAGCATACCCATAATATGGAATAACTGCTGTAATACTTTTTGCACTTGCTCTTTTAAAAGCATCTATTATTATCAACAACTCCATTAAGTTTTCATTAACAGGATTACATAGAGGCTGAATTATAAAAACATCATCGCCCCTAATACTCTCTTTTACTTGAACATAAATTTCTCCATCAGCGAAATTTTTAACTACCATAGGACCAATTGTTGTTCCTAAATAATCTGCAATTTCTTGTGCTAACTGGGGATTAGAACGGCCTGCAAAAAGCTTTATATCATGAGTCGGATTAACTGCCCTTTCAAGCTGTGGGTAAGTCATTTCAAGTGCCATGCAAAAATCCTTTCTTTATGTATATTGAGAATAATTCTATTCTATACCTAAAACGGATTTTGCAAAAGCTTTTTTTACGAAATATTAAGTAAGATACTCTAAATTAACTAGCCCTTCTCATCAAATCTGAAAGCTTTACATCTTTGTTCTTTAATGAAGGTTCTGTTTTTTTTATAATTGGTTGTTCTTTAAGTTGTGATAATCCAATTTTCTGTGGTTCTTTTTCAAAAATCAATATTTTATGTACAATTTTTTCAAATAAATTCATAATAGTCTCCTTACTGTATATTATACAGATTTAATATGATTGCTTATCATACATTAAAACTATTTTTTATTTTTAATTCATTATGCCTTATGCTAAGATAATATCATAAATAAAAGGATTTATAAATTTGAATACCAGTTTTTATCAAGATTTAGATACAAATTTTGAACAAGCTTATCATTTATGTGAAAAAGATTTTTCTCATAATGAGCTAATAGAAATGCTTAAAAACGGAAATATTCCACAAAAACAAATTGCTGCTCTAAAAATAGAAACTATAGATAATGAACAAGATGCACAAATTCTATTAGACAATTTGACAGGCTGTGACGGCAAAATTAGAGAAGCTGTTGCATTGAAAATTAACCAACTTCTTAGAAACTACTCTGTAAATACACTTTTTTTTAATGCCCCGGAAAAATTTGCAAATGCAACTATTGATATTAATGGTAACATATGCAGACTTATAGTTGATAGCTCTAAACTCTTAAAAAATGAAAAAGATTTTTCTGAAAAATATACAAATAAAATTTTATCATTCATAGATGATGCTTATAAAGAACTTGATAATTTTATATTTAGAGATAAAAAATATGTTATCAACAAACAATTATTTAAGCTATATTGGTGCTTAGAGACTTTAAAAAATTTTTATGATTTAATTGAGGATTCAAAGTTAGAAAATATTTTAAAAAAAGCAGCAGAACAAAGTGAATATACTATTAGAGAAAAAGCTGCAGAATTAGTTTTCATTTCTAATAAGTTCCCTAATATAAAATCTCAACTTATAAATGATGAAAATTATTATGTAAAATCAATATTTTTAAATCATTAAAGCGCCTTCAAGCAAATCTAATCTGTCATCAAGTAAAAATTCTGCAAATACTTTCGTATCAATTTGCGCCCCAACAATTGACATTAAATCATCAGGTAGCTCTGTAATCATATTAACTATAGATTCTTTTTCAAGAGCAATCATAGGTTTCACCATTTCTGGTTTCATTAATGTTGATAGCATATTAATATAAGTATTGTTTTCAAATAACTGTAAATATTCTGGCTTTGTTTTTGTCAATTGAAAAGTTAATTGTCTTTGAACATCAGGATCTATTGCTGACATAAAGTCTCTGTATTTATCAATAGGAAGACTTTCAATGCTTTTTATTAAATCCATAGGATTAGTCTCATCAGAAGGTTTACCTGTTACACCCTCAACAAATTTAATCATAACTTCTGGAGGCATACTCTTTAATTGTTCAATAACATCATATTTTTCCAATTTTTCGTTTTGAAAAAATGCGGCCAAATCATCTTCTGTAAACATCATAACAATATCTTCAAGAGCAAATGCTCCTAATACAACATTTACAAGTTCTTCAATATCTACTTCTTTTAACATTTCAAGTAACTTATCTTGGGTAAAAAAGTACAACCCCACTACTAAATCTTCTTTATCCAATAAAGCTAGAACCATTCCACCAGTTCTATCATCCATATTATGCAAAATAACAAACTTGTTTTCTACATCAGTAAGCTTAAATATTTTTATCAATTTTGCAGGTGAATTATACATTTCCCTTGCATAATTTATTGCTTGCGTATTTCCTTGAGCAGCTTCAGCTTCAATTATTTCATCTACAGTTTTAAGACCATAGTCCTGAATCATTCTTGAAGACGATATATTCATCCTCTCTGCGAATAATTTCATATTTGTGTCTAAAACTACAGGCATTGTTTCTCCTTTTATAAGCTCTTATATATATAAAGTATATCTTAATTAAATAATTGCCTTTTTTTTAAGTTTTGTAACGATTTTAAAATATGTGTTATAATAAAATAGTTATGAGAAGATTTATATTATCGATTTTAGCATTATTTTTGCTTTTTACAACTGTAGTAAATGCAAAAAACTTAACAACAAAAAAAGACATCTCTGTGACCTCTGCAGATGGCTTTAGCATAAAGGCAACATTTGAATATCCAAAAGTTAAAAATAAAAAAGAATATTCAACTGTTGTATTATTACATTCGCTTGGATATTCTTCTGAGTGGTGGGAAAATTTACCACAAGAATTGATAGATCAAGGTTATGCCGTTTTAAAAATTGATTTACGCGGACATGGAAAGAGCGTTTTTAATTCAAAATTAGTAAGATTATCATGGAAAAATATGACCAATTCATCTTATGCAAAATATCCAGATGATGTCATCAGAGTTATTGAAAGTATTAAAAAAGAGAATACTAAAAAAACATTTTTCAACAATTGGGCAATTGTTGGCTCTGACATAGGCGGTAATACAGCAATCTTAGCTTCTGAAAAATTAAAAAATAAACCAAAAACGATTGTTCTATTATCACCGACAATTGATATTAGAGGCCTATACACTCCTGTAAAACTAGCAAATCTAACTGATACTGATATTTTTTCTATATCTGGAACTGGCGATGTTGGAGGAGAAAAAGCACAAGATTATTTAAAAAAGTTTGCACAAGCAAAATTTGCAACATACACTTCTGAATCACGTTCCACAGGAATGTTAATGCTAAAAAATGATAAATCATTAGCTAAAATTATTACAACTTGGATTAGCGAGTATTTACCAAAGTAAGAAGTTAAATTTTTGTACCGCTTTCACTTCTTAGCTTTTCCAGTGCAGATTTTGCTCCATCATAGTTTCGACATAACTTTATTACAAATTCAATAGAAGCTTTGTCTTGTCTTATTGCATCTTTTAGCTTGTAAATCTCTGATAATTGAAGTTTCTTTGTATCAGCTTCTTCAAATAAATATTTTTTCAAAAGATCTTGAGATTCACTATCCATGCCTGCAATATTATGCTTAAAAGCATACCAATTATAAAAATGGTAAATAAAGTAATATTTATTTATATCACCTTTTTTTAAAACAAATATTTCTTCTGTCTTTAATGAAAAGCTTTTGTTTATACTAAGTGATAAGTATAACGCTTTAGCCCCTTTTGCAGGATAAATAAAACCTTCATTCTCACCAATAGGATTCAATATTTTATTTGCATTATCTAAAAAATAGACATTTGTACCTTGAGTTTTTATATATTTAAGAATTTCTATTGGTTCATAATTATACTTTTTCAAAACTAACATCATTTCTTCTTCTAGCTTATTTTTTTCCGCATCAGCTAGAGAGTTCAAATCAAGCATACAGCCATTTGCGAAGTGACGTTTTCTTTTTGATAAATTTTTAGCTCCAATAGTTTTTGATAGCTGAAAACGTAAAATCTTTTCTTGGATAGATAATATTTTATAAATTATATTCTTAAGCAACATTCTTCTCCATATTTTCTACTTGTTTTTTTGCATTATAACAAAGCGAAGTTCTATTATCTTGTAATTCTTGGATAAAATCAGGATAATAGAACTTCGCTTTGTTATAA
>CALVAL010000091.1 GCA_944325535.1 Candidatus Gastranaerophilales bacterium | reverse complement strand
AGTTTATAAGTTTAGGAGTTTAGAAGGGGTTAATAATAAAATTCTATTCACTATTCACGAGTCACTATTCACTAGTTTAAAAGGAGTTTTTAACATTTATTTTCATTATCGTCAGTTTTTTCATGTTAGAATCAAAATATGAATTGTTTTTTTAGAGATCAGCATGAAGCTTTATTTAAGGCGACGAAGCCTTATCAGTATGTTGGAGGTGAATTCCTTTCTTATAACAAAGATTGGGATTCAGCTAAAGTAAGATTTGCATTTGTATTTCCTGATAAATATGAAATCGGGATAAGCAATTTAGGTGTAAGAATAATTTATGATAGAGTAAATGCATTACCTCAAATGCTTGCAGATAGAGCTTATGCTCCTGAACCTGATTTTAAGCCTGAATTTCTTTATGGAGTAGAAACTAAACGTGCATTAAAAGATTTCGATGGTGTAGGTTTTTCGCTCCAATACGAACTATCTTATCCTACTGTGCTTAAGATGCTTGAAATGTCAGGGATTTCTATAAAAAACGATGAAAGAAAAGAGTCTGAACCTATCGTATTTGCAGGAGGTCCTTGCACCTTTAATCCACTACCTTTAGCAGAATTTATTGATGTATTCTGTATTGGTGATGGTGAAGATATGATGGTTGAAGTCTGTGAGGTTTTGGAAAAAACTAAGGGACTCACTAGAAAAGAGCGTATTCAAGAATTATGCAAAATAAAAGGTTGTTGGAACTCTTCATTATCTGCCCCACTTGAGGGGGAAGTACCCGAAGGGGGAAGGGGGGTATACAGAACTGTTGAAAAACGAATAGCACCTCTTACTTTAGAGAATGCTTCTACTGCTTATCCAATACCGTTTTCCAGTTCTGTTCACGATAGAGCTATTGTAGAAATAAGACGCGGATGTGGTCGTATGTGTAGGTTCTGTCAGCCAGGTCATGTTACTTTGCCAATTCGTGAACGCTCTGCTGAAGATATTATTCAAATTACAAAAGAGCTTGTGAAAAATACTGGATATGATGAGTATTCGCTACTTTCACTATCCTCAAATGATTATTCAAATATAAAAGAAGTGATAAAAGAGCTTGCAGTTGATTTTAATAAAAAGAAAATATCGGTATCTCTTCCAAGTCAGCGTATAGATGGTTTTAGTTTGGAATTAGCTAATCTAGTTCAATCAGTAAGAAAGTCTGCTATGACTCTAGCACCTGAAGCTGGAAGTCAAAGACTTAGAAATGTTATTAAAAAGAATATTTCAGAAGAACAAATTATAAATGCAGCGCTAACTCTTTATGAAAATGGTTGGTCTAGAATAAAATTCTATTTCATATCAGGGCTTCCGACTGAAACGCTAGAAGATATGGACGAGATGGCTGAACTTTTGAGTAAAATTAAGTATCGTGCAAAGCTTCTAAAAAGAGAAAAAGATTTAAAACACGGATTTGAAATCACTTGTACGCTTTCGATTTTTGTTCCAAAGCCATTTACGCCATTCCAGTGGTGTCCTCAAATGGATTTGGATAAGGTAAGTGAACACATTAAATACCTGAAAGAAAAGACTAAGCATATAAAAGGACTTAAAATCAATTACCATGAAAAATTTGTATCTCAAATTGAGGCAGCTCTTACTCGAGGGGATGCAAGTCTTTGTAAATACATAGAAGCGCTCTATAAAAAAGGCTGCTATTTAGATGCATGGGGCGAGTATTTTGATAAAAATGTTTGGGCAGATACAGCTAAAGAATGTGGGTTTGATTTAGCTGAATTAGCGATGAAAGAGTATTCTTTAGATGATGATTTACCTTGGGATTTTATTAATGTAGGGATTAATAAAGAATGGCTTCAAAATGAGTATAAGCAAGCTTTTGCTCAAGGTTGTGAGTTCAATCACCAGCCGACTTGTGAGAATAAGTGCGTAAGCTGTGGAGTATGTCCTAATTTGAAGGTGAAAAAAGTTCTTGCTAAGCCTTATAAAGCATCAGAAGAAGCTCAAAAAATCTTAAATATTGCACCAGCCGATCCAATGACAGCTCAAAGAGATCCTAATATTCCAACATATCGATATCGATTAAAAGTGACTAAAAAAGGTTTATTAAGGTATTTTTCTCATCTTGATTGGCAAAATACTTTTCATAAAGTGCTTGCAAGATCAGGACTGAATATGGTCTACTCACTAGGATTTAACCCAACAATGAAAGTTTCTATGGGGATAGCTCTGCCGCTTTTCGTGCAAAGTGAAGGCGAGCTTGTTGATATAGAAATTTATGATAATCTGCACGAAAATGAACTAAAGGAAATCATTAATCCTAATTTACCTAGCGGAGCAGAGATTATAGATGTTAAAATGATTGAAAAATCTGCAGAAGCTGTTGATATAGCTGCAGCTTGGGCAGAATATAAAATTTCTCCGTATTTGAAGTCTAATGAGAAAAATCTTTACAATTTTGAAAAATTCAAGTATGATGTAGAAAGAGTTTTATCTTCTTATGAAGTTTTAATAACGAAGAAAAACAAGAAAGGTTTTGAAAAAACAACAGATTTTAAGAAGTCTATAGGTGAGTATAGGTTTGAGAATGAAAATCTGTTCATATATCTGAAAACCGGTCAAGGGTCTGAAATCCCCGCATTAAGAGCGGATGACTTAATGAAGCTTGTTAATGAAAATCAGATTTTTGATATAACAAGAATCAGATTCTTTGACGAAACTCTAAAAGAAATGTAGTTTTAGTAAAAAGGATTTAAAAGAAGATGAAAGATGCAGTAGCTAATAAAATTGTAATAGCTGAGCGTGATAATATTGCTGCAGTTATGGAAAAAGGAAAAGTTGCGGAATTTTTTGTACATCGTGGCGAAATTATCTTAGGCGATGTGTATTTAGCACAAGTAGAAAATATTTTACCTTCAATCGAAGCAGCATTTGTAAATGTTGGCTCAGATAAGATGGGCTTTTTACACGCTCAAGATGTAATTGGAAAAGGTGCTTTGCAAGATAAGCTAAAGCCAAAACAAAAACTAGTGGTTCAAGTTGTAAAAGAACCAACTGGGCATAAAGGGCCTCGTGTAACTACAGAAATTTCACTTCCTGGACGTTTTTTAGTTCTTATGCCTTATGAAGCAGGGATTAATGTAAGTAAAAAAATAACCTCAGCAAAAGAAAGAGCTAGATTAAAATCAATAGTTAACCTTCTAAAGCCTGTTGGTATTGGAGTTATTGTAAGAACAGAAGCTGAAGGACAATCTGAAAGTGATATTCAAGAAGATTTAGAAATTCTTCTTGAAAAATGGAATAATATTATTACATCAGCAGAGAGCCTTACTCCTCCTAGTCTGCTTTATCGTGATCAAGACTTGCTATATCGTGTAATAAGAGAGGCTTGTAATGAAGAGACTCAAGAAATTATTGTAGATACAGCATTTGCTCTAAATAGGGTGCAAAATATTTTGCAGAACTGGCATATGAATAAGAATATTAATGTAACTCTATATAAAGGCTCAGAGCCGTTGTTAGTTGCAATGGATATTCATAAAGAAATAAAAGCCGCATTGCAAATGAAAGTTAATTTGCCATCAGGCGGATATTTATTTATCCAAACAACAGAAGCATTGACCGTAATCGATGTAAACAGCGGTAAATTTACTAATTCTGCAACTCAAGATGAGACAATTTTAAAAACTAATATAGAAGCTGTGCATGAAATTGCTCGTCAGTTGAGATTAAGAAATATTGGCGGAATGATTATTATTGACTTTATTGATATGACTTCTCGTGTTGATAAATTGACTATGATGGAAGAATTAGAACTTGCTATGGAAGCCGATAAAGCAAAACCTCAAGTCGGTCAATTATCTGATCTGGGATTAGTAGAAATGACCCGTCATAGACAAGGTCAAGCAATCAGCGAAATTTTTGCAAAACGTTGTCCACATTGTCAAGGAAACGGCTATATTATGGAAGATATTAAGTTTGCCTCTGCAACATCAGAAGGTGAATATCGAGCAAAAGCCGCTAAAATTAAGCTTCCTATAGGCAATAATAAAAAGAAATTTAATAACAATAATAAGTTTAATAATAGAAATGAACAAAATAAACCTGAAGAAATTAAAGAAATTCAGCCAGTAGTACAAGAAGAAAAGCTTGAAATAATAGAAGAAAGTCCTTCAATAGTTGCTCAAGAAGCAGTCGTTGAGGTACAAGAAGAAAAAGCTGAAAAGAAAAAGACTCGTTCAAGAGGTCGTAAAAAAGTTAAAGAGGCAGATGTAGCTTCAGAGAATATTGCAAAGACTGTAATAAATGAGAATTCTGAAATTGCACCTGTAATAGCAGAAGATGCTGATAAGACTCCTAAGGAAGTTGTAGCGGTAGCTGAAGCTGAGCCTGTTGAAGTTCCAAAAGAAGCACCGGATCCATCAGAAGTTAAAGATGGTGAAGCTAAAAAAGAAGAAAAGTCAGCTGCAAAAAGGAGTCGCAGACCAAATAGAAATTCTCAAAAAGGTCAAAAACGTACAAGAAAGACTGTAAAAAAGGATGCTGAAGAATAGATTAATAACTATATTTATGATTATTTTGATGATATCTCCTGCTATAGCTGAACAGGAGATATCTCAAGATATTCAGCCTCAAACAGAGACTGTAGAGACTGTGCCGCAACAAAGTGTAGGAGAGAATATCACATATAAACAACCTATAAGCAAAAGAAAGATTGCTAAAAAATTCTTAGCTGCTATGGGTGGAGTGGCTATTTCATCTATTGCATTATTTTTAATACTTTCTTTATATAACAAAGTTAGAGAAAGTTTAGGCATTCAACAGCAAGATGCTCCGAAAGATTATGAGACATCGCTTGAGACTCCTGAAAATTTAGAGGATGCGGTAAGAGTTTTTTTAGAAAAAACAAAGTGGGATAAATAATAATGGCTCGTGAATTTCAGTTCTATGTAGTACCGACTCCTATTGGGAATATTCAGGATATAACGCTAAGAGCTATAGAGACTTTAAAAGAAGTTGATTTAATAGCTTGTGAGGATACTCGAGTTACTCAAAAGCTTTTGAATCATTATAAAATAAATACAAAATGCGTATCTTATCATAAGTATAATGAAAAAGAACGCGTAGAGTTTTTTATAAATGAATTAGACAGTGGTAAAAGAATTGCACTTGTATCTGATGCAGGAACTCCGATGATTTGTGATCCTGGAGCTGTCATGGTAGTAGAGCTTATAAAAAGAGGATATAGTATTACATCTTTGCCTGGTGCTTGTGCAGTTACAACATTTTTATCTCAAATTCCTCGAAATAATGAGCAATTTTCGTTTATAGGATTTATGCCACGATCTGAGAGTCAAATAAAAGAGGTTTTGAAAACGTATTCAAATCAAAACTTAGTTTTTTATGATTCTCCAGAGCGAATTTTTAAGACATTAGATGTGATTAAATCAATTAGAAAAGATGTTAAAATAGCTTTAGGCAGAGAATTGTCGAAGCTGTTTGAGGAAATTGTAGTTGATAATGTATCTAATGTAATTGAACATTTTAAATATGGGATAAAGGGTGAAATTGTCTGTATGGTATATGCGGAAGAAAATTCTGCAGATTTTGATATAGACTGCAAAATATCAGATTTAAAGAAAAAAGGGTTTAAAGACAAGGAAATATCTGTAATCCTTTCAACGCTATATGATGTTAATAAAAACGATGTGTATAAAAAAATAATTAGTATGTAAATAATTGTAAACTTTCTTTAATAAAACCTAAAGTTTTTCAAAAAAATGCCGATAAGAATATTACAAGAGCTAATAGATTATCGGAAAGGACAAAAAGGATATGTTGAAGAAAATTATCGCCCCAAGCAATAACACATTTAGCGGAGTCGAATTTATATTAAGAGGAGCTAAAAAACGAAGGACTATGGCAGTAGCTAATGCAGTTGCGGTGAACGCAGAGAGCGGAATCCAAATGAAGCTGCAAGCTGTGAAGTAATGGGTTATGGCTATTTAACTGGTAACTAAACATATAGCCAGATTATCTTTACCCCTGTCTGAATTAAGATAGTAGAGAGTATAATTTTTAATCCTGAATTTAATTCAGGATTTTATTTTGAAAAATAAAAAGTTTGTGTTAGAATAAATTTATACACTGAGGAGACGTGGCCGAGTCGGCTGAAGGCGGCACCCTGCTAAGGTGTTATATGGGGCAACCTGTATCGTGGGTTCGAATCCCACCGTCTCCGAATTTAAAGACCCTTTAGGGTCTTTTTTATTGGGATAGTTTTTATTTTTTAGATATCTTGTTGTTTTTATTTGAGTTTGTAATAAAGTGAGTGTTTTGCGTATGACAGATGGTGCGATTATTTCGGGCAATCGGCTTGTGTAGCGGATTTTAGG
>CALVAL010000090.1 GCA_944325535.1 Candidatus Gastranaerophilales bacterium | reverse complement strand
GAAGACGTATTCTCTATCACAGGTCGTGGTACAGTTGCTACAGGTAGAGTAGAACGTGGTATTGTTAAAGTTGGTGATGAAGTTGAATTAGTTGGTCTTGGCGAAACTAAGAAAACAACTGTAACTGGTGTTGAAATGTTCAGAAAACAACTTGATCAAGGTCAAGCTGGTGACAACATCGGTGCTTTATTAAGAGGTATTGATAAAACTGAAATCCAACGTGGTCAAGTTTTATGTAAGCCTGGTTCAATCCACCCACATACTAAGTTTACAGCTAACGTTTACGTTCTAACAAAAGATGAAGGTGGACGTCATACTCCATTCTTCCCTGGATATAGACCTCAATTCTATATCAGAACAACTGACGTTACTGGTTCTATCAAATTTGATGGTGAAATGGTAATGCCTGGTGATAACGTAGTTATGGAAGTTGAATTAATCAACCCAGTAGCTATCGAAGAAGGTATGAGATTCGCTATCCGTGAAGGTGGTAGAACAGTTGGTGCTGGTGTTGTTGACAAAATTATCGAATAATTTAGTTAACAATATTAAAGATGTAAAATCCGGTTCTGATTAGAACCGGATTTTTTCGTTATTTTCAACTTTACTAAACCTACATCTTAAGTACTAGGTAGCAAAATATTATATATTGCTTTTGCAAGACTCTCTATTGAATTCTCCCCAGCAGTAACTTCAAATCCAATCCCCGGAGCTTCATAATGAGCAAATGGATGTCCTTCTTTTCGACCAGCCCATAAATTATCCAATGAAAATTTACTTTGTCCTTTTACAGAATAGCCTTTAGCACTCATATATGGTTTTTGTGTTCTTGAACTAACTAAAGATACGTCAAAATCAGTCCGTCCGCCTTCAGTGTTGCAAAGAGAAAATCTACTTAAAGGAGCTTCTCCATCCTTAAATTGCATATTCACTCTTTTGTAACCATTCTCGACCATATCATATCCTACTTCGACTATTGGCTTCTTTGCATTAGGACAAAAAATTGTTCTTAGCTTTTCTTTTGCTCTACCTCCCTTACCAGCCGTATCACTTAAGTTCAAAGCTACGGTTCTTGCTGATTGATTTGTTGATTTTGTAATCTTCGCTCCTAAACCTCTTGATAAATCGGCTCCTGCTTCTAACAATGTAATAACTGCTTTTGATCCCATCTTAAATCTCCTTTATTATTAAATATAATCCCCTTACTTATATAAAAAAAAATTTTTTTTAATTATTGCTAAGAATGGAATCAAAATTTACAAAACTTAAAATTTTTACAACAATAAATAATTATCTGTTGTATTTTGAATATAAGTTTTTTTATAACTCTTTGGAATATTAACGCTTACATACTCAACTCTCTTTTTTAATCCACATAGGCCAATGATTGAATCATGTTTAAAAAAGTTTTTAATAAATTGCATATTCAAATCCTTTCATAGTTATGGTATAATGACACTACTTGTTTAATAATAAATTTGAATTTGTCAAAAGGGATTAAATAATATAAATAAGAAAGAAGGTAAAAAATGGCAAAAGTAACTAAAGATATGGGAATTTTAGATATCGTACAAAATTATCCAGAAACTATAGCAGTATTCCAAAAATACGGTATGGGATGTATTGGATGTGCAGCTGCTAGATTTGAAAATCTTGAAGCAGGTGCTAAAGTTCATGGCTTTAATCCTGATGAAATGGTAGATGAAATTAACGCATTACTTGGTGAATAATAAATAAAAGAAAGAGAGAGTGTTTAAATGCTAGCTTGGCAAATTTTATCGATTGTAGGAATACTTTTTATTATTTTAGAAGTATTTACTCCTAGTATGTTCTTTTTAAATTTTGCACTTGCTGCATTTTTAACAGCAATTGCATCATTATATATAAGTAAAGTTATATTCTTAACTTTAATATTCTTCATTTTATCATTCATTTCTTTTGTCTTTTTAAGACCACTAATCTTAAAAAGAACACAAAAAGAAACTGAAACAGGATTAAATGATAAATACATAGGAAAAATAGCCAAAGTAATTGAAGCTGTTTCAGAATTTAGTGGTGTAATTACTATTTATGGAGAACGTTGGGAAGCTAGAAGCATAGATAAAACAGAAATTCCAGCAGGGGCAGAAGTAAAAATCGTAAAAAACGAAAGCATCGTAATGTATGTAGAAAAATTAAATAACTAGGAGAGAGTTTATGATTTCATTATCAATTTTATTAATTATTTTAGCAATCGTAGTTGTAGTAAAAGGTGTTATTATAGTTCAACAAGCAGAGGTTGTTATAGTTGAACGATTAGGAAAATTCGATAGAGTATTACAATCCGGATTTAATTTTATAATCCCTGTAATAGAAGCTCCTCGCGCTATCGATTGGAAAGTAACACAAAAAGGTTTTGATGGTTCTACTTATTCTATGATACAAAAAAGAACAAAAATTGACTTAAGAGAAGCTGTATATGACTTTCCAAGACAAAATGTTATTACTAAAGATAACGTTTCTATAAGCATAAATGCTCTTTTATATTTCCAAATAATTGATCCAAAATCAGCAGTATATGAAATCCAAAATTTACCTGATGCTATTGAAAAATTAACTCAAACTAACTTAAGAAACTTAGTTGGTCAACTAGATTTAGATGAGAGCTTAGTTTCAAGAGATAAAATCAATCATGAACTAAGAGCGATATTAGATGATGCTACAAACAAATGGGGTGTAAAGGTTAATCGTGTAGAACTACAAGATATTATTCCTCCTGCAGATATCCAATCAGCAATGGAAAAACAAATGAAAGCAGAAAGAGACAGACGTGCTGCAATTTTAGAAGCTGAGGGTCTAAAAAAATCTGCTGTTTTAAAAGCTGAAGGTGAAAAAGAAGCAGCTATTAATAGAGCTGAAGGTGAAAAGCAAGCTAATATTCTAAGAGCAGAAGGTGTTGCTCAAGCAAGAATTTTAGAAGCAGATGGTGAAAAAGAAGCAATACAAAGAATAATAAATGCTCTAGCTGATAAAGGACAGCCTGATAAATACCTTATTGCAATGAAATACTTAGAAACTATGAAGAGTATTACTAGCGGAAAAGATAATAAAATTGTTTATATGCCATATGAAGCTACTGGAATCTTAAGTTCAGTTGATGGTATTAAACAAATGTTTGACAAAGGACAATAATAAGAAGTACGAAAGGATTTTTTATGAAAAAACTATTCGCAATATTATCAATTCTTACAATAACAACAGCGGCATTTGCATACAGCTATAATGCAAATGTTCCACTACCAGGAAAAACAATTGCAAGTCAAGAATTACAAGAGGATTCACTATTTTCTGTATATTCTTTTGCAATAAGAGCAGCATCACCTGACTGTAAGGATTTTTCAATAATTAATACAGCAGTTACAAAACCTAAAAAAGATGGGATTTGGGAAGAAAACTGGACAGTAAAAGCTTGTTCAAACAATATCAGTATTCCTATAACATTTACAGATAAAGATGGAACAACAAGCTATGAAATTAATCCTATGGGAGTAAAAAAGGTATCTAAATAATGGATATAAAATTCGGAACAGACGGCTGGAGAGCCATTTTAGGAAAAGATTTTACTAAAGATAATGTAAAAAGAACAACACTTGCAATAGGTAAATATGTTGCAGAAAATTTTGGATTCGAAAAAAAGATCCTAATTGGATATGATCCAAGAAATAAGGCTGATGAATATTCTTTTTACTGTGCTCAAATTCTTAAAGAGCATGGCTTTTCAGTCGAATACTCCGAAAAAATTATACCTACACCTATTCTTGCATATAATGCAAAAATTAAAGATGCCTCTGCGATTATGTTTACAGCTTCACATAATCCACCAGAATACTTGGGAATGAAATTTATCCCTGATTATGCAGGACCAGCTACTAGTGAAATTACTAATGAAATAGTAAATAACATTGACAAGCCTTTTCAGAATTCAGAAAAAGAAGGCTGCTTAAAAACTGTTGATTTTTCAAAAGAATATTTTCAGCATCTTGATTCTATAATTGATTTTGAAAAAATCAAAGACCTAAAAAACAACATAATATTTGATGGGCTATATTCAGCATCAATTGGATATTTTGATAAGATATTAAATGATAAAAATATTAAATTTGATTCATTACACATGTCACATGATGTTAATTTTGGCGGAGGAATGCCTGATCCTAAGCCTAAATACTTAAAAGAATTAATTGAAAAAGTCAAATCTACTCCTAATTCAATAGGGCTAGCTAATGATGGAGATGCTGATAGGTTTGGAGTAATTAATGAAAAAGGTGAATATGTATCACCTAATGAAATTATTCTAATACTATTAATACATCTGATAAAAAAAGGTTATACTGGCTCTGTCGTAAAAACAGTAGGTTCTAGTATTTTAATTGATGTTGTAGCAAAAAAGCTTGGAATTAATGTAATAGAAACACCTGTAGGCTTTAAACATGTTGGTGAAGCAATGAGAAAGAATGATGTTATTATTGCTGGTGAAGAATCAGGGGGGCTAAGTATCAAAGGACATATTCCAGAAAAAGACGGAATCCTCGCTAATTTGCTAATTTTAGAAGCTTTAGCTACATCTAAAAAAACTCTGGTTGAACTACAAGCAGAATTATATGAAATAGCAGAGACAAAATTTTATACAGATAGAATTGACTTAGAGCTTCAAAACCAAAACGAAATTCAACCAATTTTAGAAAAAGCTAAAAGCATCAAAACTGTCAGCGATTATCAAGTTACATCTATTGACACTAAAGATGGCGTTAAACTTATGTTCGGTGATAATGCAAAGATTTTAGTACGTCCTAGTGGAACAGAGCCACTTTTAAGAATATATTTTGAAGCAGATAATGAAGAAAAAATGGATAAATTGAAACTTATTACAGTAGCTTTAAGACCTTCTGCATAATCTTTAATTAAAGGAGAATATGATTGCTAAAAAATTTTTTTGTTTTTTTTATTAAAAATAAACGGTTAACATTATTAATTTTTATACTATTTATATCACTTACAATACCTCTTTATGACTACTATAACTATCACCAATATGATTTTTTAGCCCATACAAACCTATACATTAATAATGAAAAATTAAATATTAATCCTATTGAAATATGTCCTGTCTCATTGAATAATGAATATCCTAATCTTTTTGAAAATAAAACAAAAAACTTTTTTACTAGAATCTATATAAATAATCATCTTTTAAAAGATAAGGATTATATTAAAATAGATAGATTAAATAAAGACAATAATATCGATTTAAAAATCGTAAACTTTTTCAAAATATATAAATTTAAAATTAGAACAATTCCAAGCGAACTAGAAAATGTAAAACTCTACTATTATTCTTCACAAAAATATACAAACGGTGATTATTATTTTGACTATCTAAACAACAACAATTCATATGTATATAAAATGAATAAAAATGGTGAAATTGTTTTTTTCTATGGTAAAAGCTATAACAATAGCTGTAGTGTTATGAATTTCAAAAAACACAACCTAAAAGGAAAAACTTACTATAGTTTCTTTGAGCCAAATATAAAAAATAAAAACTCTACATCAGCAATTAATAATGGACATATTGTGATTTTAGATGAAAAATATAACCCTATTAATAAAATAAAACTCCTTAAAACCTCAAAAGTTACTAATTGTACTGATGTAGAAAATCATGTTTTTGATTATTTAGGAAATAATCACCATATTGTATCAGCTGCACTAGATAGAGAAGTAAACTACAAAAATATTAAAAATGTAAAAATTAAATCTAGCTATTTTCAAGAAGTAAAAGATGGCAAAGTTGTTTTTGAATGGGAAACTGCGGATTTTCCGGAGCTTATGGAAGAAAGCTTTGAACAAAATGACTACAATCCTAAAAAGCCTTCTGATTATGCACATATTAATAATGTAGCTATTACTCCTGATAATAATTTTATTGTCTCTTTCAGAAACTTAGACAGTGTAATCAAAGTTAACCGTAAAGGTGAAATAGTTTGGAAATTAGGTGGTAAAGATGATAGTTTTCACTTAAGCGAAGTACAAAAATTTTCAAGACAACATGATGCTCAATATATTGATAAAAATAAAATCATAGTTTTTGATAATGGATTCAACAAAAAAAATACTCGAATTTTAATATTTACTCTTGATGAAAAAAAACTAAAAGTAACAGAATTTAAATCACTAGATAAATTTTCTATATATTCGCCTTTTTGTGGCTCTGTTCAACTATTATCAAAAAATACTATCCTAATAGGATGGGGCTGTAATACTCAAGGTAAAGTTGCATCTATAGTAAATATTAATAATGGAAAGATAATACAAGAAATAAAAATGTCTACTGAAAATATCGTTAATTATAAAGCTCGAAACTTCTAAGAAGTTTATTCATATAAACTAAAAAAAAGAAACTTTATATAGATGCGATTTTGTTACCTGCTATGTCTCGCAGGTGGGTGAGTGCCTAAATTAATCCGTTTCCTGCTGGCGATTTTTTATCGGCGGGTATACTTCAATAATTATAGAGCTTACTCTCCCTATTTATAAAAATGTAGGAACAAAATAAACACCTATATAAAGTAATATAATTATGC
>CALVAL010000089.1 GCA_944325535.1 Candidatus Gastranaerophilales bacterium | reverse complement strand
GAAAAGAAAGCAGACAAGTCTGATGAATCTGATAAACCGGAGAAATCAAGTAAGTCTGAATCTAATTCTAAAGCTGCAGAATGCAAAGATCCTGATAGAAAGAAATTAAATGAATATGGAGCTAAGGTTAATACTTTAGTTGCAAAATCAGACAATGAAATAAAACCAGATGATATAAAAACTTTATATGATAACATAAAAGCTGCTCAAGAAGATAGTAAAACAGAGGGACACCATGACGATACAGATCCCGAAGCATATCAACAATGGCTTAATATTTTGAAGACTAAAGCCAATGGGCTTGGCTATGGTGATATCGAAAGCGAAGATTTTGGTAAAGCAAAAGATCCGGCAGCTCCAGCCCAAGCAGCTCCAGCTCCTGTAGCACAACCAGAAGTTGTAGCTCCTGCTACAGAAGAACCTCCTGTTGTTGAAAATTCGGATGTTGAAACAGATGAAAGACTTAAGCAATTAGAAAATTTCAAATTGCCAAGTGGCTATAAGGCGCCAGATGAAACTACTGATTATTCTAAGCTCGTTCTTGTTACTGACCATTCTGAAAAAACACAGGATGTAAAACCAAAAACTTCTGATGGTGTAACTGTAGCTGCAGAAAAAGTTGGTAAATTCCCTAAACAAATAAGTGTTATAACTGCAAAAGCAAATAGTTTTGATTATGAATATATTGGAATGGTAGATAACTGTCCTATATATGCATCTAAAAATGATACAAATAAAAATATTTATATAGCTTGTATAGATTCAAATAATCAATTAGTATTTCATCAATTTACAACTAATTTTAGTGGCTATGGTTTAAAAGATAATCAAAATGAACAATAAAAAACTCCCTTTATAGGGAGTTTTTTATTTTATAAAAATATATTTCTCACCATAAGGAGATGGTGAGTTTTTTACATTTTCTAAAAACTCTCCTAGATTATAAATAGGATTTGTTATCAAATTAGCATTATCTTTTTTTTGTATAATCTCATTTTTTGATAATATTTTTGTAACGATTTCTTCGCTCGTCAATTCCATATTTATTCCTTAATATATTGATTGGATAACTAAATTTAACATCAAAACTCTACTTTTTCAACTAATTTTTTAGATAATTTTTATAAAATTTTGTAAAGCTTTGATTTTAGGATATTTGATACCACTTGAAAATAAAATATTCTTGTTTTATTATGGTCTAGTACAGTTAATATGCTATAAAGGTGGTGAAAATATAAATGGCAGAAGTTAAAGTAGGCGAAAACGAAAGTATCGAAAGCGCTTTAAGAAGATTCAAGAAAAAAATTCAAAAAGCTGGAATCTTATCAGAAGTAAAAAAACGTGAAAGATACGAAAAGCCAAGCGTTAAAAGAAAACGCAAGTCTGAAGCAGCTCGTAAACGTAAAGTATAATCGAAAAGTCGGTCTTTTTTGAGACCGACTTTTTTTAGAAAAAGCTAGTCGTAAATATTGACCAACAAGATAATTCCTTTCGCTTGCAAATATTCTTTTTTTATAATATTATAATCTTACGGCGACATGGCCAAGTGGTAAGGCAGAAGCCTGCAAAGCTTTTATCCCCAGTTCGAATCTGGGTGTCGCCTTTTTTAATTTTAAACTAATCACAAATTGAGTTGTATGGAAAATATTGAACTAAAGCGTTTTTGGGAGCAAGTAAAAGAAGAATTAATCGGGATTTTGCCCGAGAATGTTCATCCTTGGATTTATCCCCTTGAAGTATCCGGATATGATAAAGGAGTTTTAACTGTAGTTACGGGTCAAATAATGGGAAGAGATTTGCTCCGTAAAAATCATTCCGAACAAATGAATTCTGTTTTGATTAATCTTACAGGAAATCAAAATGCTAGAATTGTTATTATATATGATGAAAACGCTGCTAAGACTTTAAAAAAAGAAACTGAAAAAATTCAAAAAAAGAGTATTGAAAAAAATTTGAAAGAACAAGCTTTAGAAAATCTTTCAAATATGCAATCTGCATCTAATCTTAATTTGAAGTATAAGTTTGAAAATTTTGTAGTTGGAGAAAATAGCAAATTTGCGCATGCTGTAGCTATGCAAGTCGCACAAAACCCAGCGGGAAAATATAATCCACTGTTTATTTATGGCAATTCTGGCCTTGGTAAAACTCACTTAATGCAGGCTATTGGACATTATACTATTTTTAATAATCCTAAACTAAGAGTTAAATATACAAAAACTGAAGACTATGTTAATGACTTTATTTCAAATAGTAGAAATTCAAAAGATACTATTGAAAATATGTCAAAGTTTAATAAAAAATACACAAATATTGATATTATTTTAATTGATGATATCCAGTTTATTGAATCAAAAAATAAGACTATGGCTCAAATGCAGCATACATTTGATAGTTTATATAATAAAGGTAAGCAAATTGTAATAACATCTGATAGGCTTCCTAAAGACATTCCAACACTTACTGCTGCTCTTTGTTCCAGATTCGAAATGGGACTTATGGTAGAACTTACACCTCCGGATTTAGATACCAGATTTGAAATTATAAAAAAACTAGCAGAAGAACACGACTTAAAATTTGAAAATGAAGCTTTACTATACGTCGCCAAACATTTTTCAAACAATGTCAGAGAGTTAGAAGGTGCATTTACTAAAGTATGTGCTTATGCTGAAATAATGAATCAAGATTTAACACTAAAGCTTGCAAAAGAAGTATTAAAATGTGATGACAACGATGATGGAATTTCTTATGATAAAATCGTTGATGTTGTAGCTAATTACTATGATGTTGATAAAAAAGATATTAAAGGTACTGCTAGGGGCCAAAAAGTGGCACTTGCAAGACATATTGCAGTATATTTATCAAGAGAAATTACTAATCAAAGCTTTGTTAATATTGCAGAATATTTTAATAAAAAACATACAACTATTTTATTTGGATATGAAAAAATAAAAAAAGAAATTAATAATAGGGAAATTTCAACTGCCTTAAGGGAGATTAGACAGGCACTAAAAGTTTTATAGTCAATCGGATACTCGTTTTTCTAAAAACTTTATGATAAATAATTAGTATAAAGGGATGATGAGTCGATTATGTTAGACAGTATAAAAAATTTAATGTGTTTAAAATCCATTGATAAATATATCGCAGAAGATAATTTTGAACTAGCACTAGATAGGCTAAATTTTCTTATTAGTGAAGAATTTCGACCTGCTGATACATTCTTAAAAAGAGGAAAGCTATGTAAAAAATTACTCATGTATGAAGATGCTTATTCGGATTTTACATATATAATAACTCATTGTGTAAAAAAAGACGAAGCTTTCTTTGAACGTCTACTGTTAAACTTTGAAATGGCAAATTTTGACGGAGCAATTCGTGACGCAGAGACAATACTAAATTATGATAAAGACAATTTTGATGTAAAAAGGATTAAATTTCTTTCACTTGTATATACTAGTCAAGAAAACATTGCAAAAGATTATATTTTGCAAATATTTGATTACGATAAATACAGAACAATTCAATTCTTATTTAAAGAAGTTGCTATTGTAATTTCTCAAGATGAACTAGCTAAGGGACTAAAACTACTAAATGTTATTGATTTTATAGACAAAGATAATCCAATAAAGCTTTTAAAAGAAGCAAATATATATGGAATAGCAAACCATATTGATAAACAAAATGAAATCCTTGCTAAAATTGATTCAATTTTTCCTAAGTATTTTATTTCACATTTCAGATTTTGGGACATGTATCAAGATAAAGACTTAATGCAAATATGTTTTTTACTGGAATTAAAGCTTTTTGATAAACAAAATTTATTTGCTTATCCAATGCAAATTTTAGAAGGTTATAAAAATCATATTGAAGGACATATCATTGATTCTAAAGAATGTTTTGAAAGAGCTATTGAAATAAATCCTAATAAACCAGAAGGATATGTACTATTAGCTCAGACATCACAATTAATGTCAGGATATGACAATCCAGAATATAAAAAAGATGCTGAAGAAAATTATAAAATCGCACTGGAAATCTATCAAAAAGAACAACTTTTAGATAAAGCTGAAGAAATGAAACGTCAACTACGCCACCTTAATTCAACTCTTTTGCTAAAATAGATTCCACTTCACTATCATCTATTCCTTTATAGTTTATTCTAGATGATGTGATAGGTTGTCTATAATCATATTTATTTATTGAACGTGATTCTACAATTACAGATGGTGGTAGAATAGACCATTTATAAAGTGCCGTAGACATACGTCTAAAAAATTTATCAAGCCATTCTATTTTTTGTTCTTTTGAAATAGGATTATGAGTTTCATAGACAAATGTTGTATCTAATAAAGCTTTATAACCTTCATTCTTATTCTCTACGCGCCAAATTATTTCATCCAAAAATTCATAAGGCATTAGAGCATCTTCCGCAATTAGAGGTTTTCCAGTCTTAGGGTCAATTGCTAGTTCTGCACCAGGTTTTTTGAGAATAATTGCTTCTGGAATAGCATTTTTCTCTTCCCTATTTTCATTCATCCACCTTGCAAAAGCAAATAATTTTGTCTTTGGAACATCTGCAATTGGAGCAAAACCTCCGGACATATCCCCATTTATTGTAGCATAGCCCATATACAACTCTGATTTATCTGAAGTTGCTATAGGAATGCAAGAAGAGAATTCATTACTTATACCCCATAAAAACATTGCTCTTGAACGAGCTTGAATATTATCAGGAGTAAATGATGTCGTATACCTTCCATCCCATTTTTTTTCTACAGTACTAAATAATTGTTTCAGACACTCACTTGTAGTATCAATCATTGGACGAATAGTCGCTTCCGTAAAGTTTATTCCTAAATTCTTTGCAAGCTGCTCGGCATCTGATTTACTTTCTTTACTAGTAATATGAGATGGCATTGATATTCCAAATACATTTTCTTTACCTATTGCATCAGCGAGCAAGACTGCACACACAGTTGAATCAAGACCTCCAGAAAGACCTAGCACAGCCCTTTTAAACCCACATTTTTTGAAATAATCTCTTATGCCTTGAATGATGGTTTTATATGTTCGTTCTAAATCTGATTCATATTCCAAAGTAAAGACTTTTTGTTCATTCAATGATTTATCAAGACCTTTTGTCAATGGATAAATTTTTCCTATATTTTCTTTTGGATTTACAATCAAAAATTGTTCTTCAAAAGACTTTGCGCGAGCTATTAATTCTCCATTAGAATTAAATACTCTACTAGAGCCATCAAAAGAGCTATTATCTATTGCTCCTACTTGGTTTACATAAACAATTGGAGTTTTATATTTTTTCGCTATAAAAGAAAGCATATTATGCTTCAACTGTTCTTTTTTAGCTCTAGTAGGTGATGCCGAACAATTAATAAAAATTTCTGGTCCATCTTGATACAACTCTTCTATTGGATCCTTTTCGTACAAATTTTTATCAAAAAATTCCTTGTTATTCCAGCAATCCTCACAAATAGAAATTCCGTACGTATCAAATATTTTTGATTGATTAACAACAGATTCCTTATCAAATACACCAAGAGTATTTGCAGGCTGGACCCCAACTACTGGAGATGGTTCAATATATCGATAATCGTTGAATTCAGAATAGTTTGGCAACAATGATTTTCTAACTATTCCGACAATTTTTCCATTTTTTAAAATGCCTACAGAGTTATAGTATTTTTTACCTTCTGCATTAGATTTTCTTGGTTCAACAAATCCAACAAGTGCAGTAGTTTCTTTAGTAATTTTTGCAAGACCTCTTAGCCATTTTATATTTTCTTCTACTATTATTGGATGTCTATCAATAGTATCCTCAATTGGGTACCCCATAAGAGCAAGCTCAGGAAAAACAACCATATCAAGACCTATTTGATTAGAATATTTAATATATTTAGCTATTTTTTTTGCATTATACTCAATATTTCCAGCTATAGGATTAATTTGAGCCATGCCTATATAACCTTTATTACAAACAATACTTCTTATATTTTCTATTATATTTTCAGGGATTTCTTCTCCATGAGAAAATCTTTTATCTACAATTTCAGCCAGCTCATATAAATTTTTCATAATTATTTTACCAAACTATCTACAACTTCTCTAAAAGCCCCTGCACCTCCTGATGCAGATGTCATTTGAATACCTTTTATATTTTTTACTTTACTTACTGCCTCTGGTACAGTAATTGCATACTTTGAATATTCTAAAGCTTGAACATCATTTATATCATCACCTATATATAAAAATTCTTCTTGTGATAAAGAATATTTTTCTATGATATTTTTTAAAACATCTATTTTAACTCTTATGCCTTGATGAATTTCATCTAAACTAAACTTTTTGTTTAATAATTCTATTGCAGAATTTGACTCACCTGATATTATGCCAATTTTATAGCCGTTCTTTTTTAGAATAGAAAATGCCATAATGTCTTTGAAGTTAAGCTTTCTAGACATATCCCCTTTTCCATCAATATAGACGCAATTATCGGTAATTATGCCATCAAAATCTGTTATTACAAATTTTATTGTATCAGGTAACATCAAACTCATATACTACTTCACTCTTCTCAACTTTTCTATTATAGGAATTTCTCTTGGATATACAACTTTTATTCCATCGCCTAATAGTTTAGGTACCTGCCTTATATCCCTTACCATATGGTATAATCCTGCCATTTCTAAGCTTGCTGCTTGATCTGAACCCCAATTTGTCCTATCTACTGTAATATGCCTTTCTACTGAATCTGCACCTAAAGCTACTGCTAATACTGATGGGGTAACC
>CALVAL010000088.1 GCA_944325535.1 Candidatus Gastranaerophilales bacterium | reverse complement strand
ACTTATTTAATCAAATTAGTAGAAGCTGCATTAGCTACAACTACAGTACCTATCGCTTTACACTTAGATCACGGTGCTGATTTTGAAATTTGTAAAGCTTGTATTGATGGTGGATTCTCATCTGTTATGATCGATGGTTCTAGATTCCCATTAGAAGAAAATATTAAATTAACTAAACAAGTTGTAGACTATGCTCACGCTAGAGGAGTTTCAGTTGAAGCTGAATTAGGTAAATTAGCTGGTGTTGAAGATGATGTTAAAGTAGATGCTAAACACGCTACTTATACAGATCCTGAAGAAGCTGCTAGATTCGTTAAAGAAACTGGTTGCGATTCACTAGCTATTGCTATTGGTACTTCTCATGGTGCTTATAAATTTAAAGGCGAAGCAAAATTAGACTTCGAAAGACTTGCTGAAATTAAAAAAGCTGTAAATGAAGTTGTAGGTTATGACTTCCCTATCGTTCTTCACGGTTCTTCATCAGTACCTAAAGAATTTGTTGCTAAATGTAATCAATTCGGCGGTAAATTACCTGATGCACAAGGTGTTCCAGAAGAAATGCTTAACTATGCTTCTAAACATGGTGTTGCTAAAATTAATATCGATACAGACTTAAGATTAGCAATGACATCTACTATCAGAGAATTCTTTATTGAACATCCTGAAAAATTTGACCCACGTGAATATATGGGACCAGGTAGAACTGCTGTTAAAGAAATGGTTATGCACAAAATGAGAGATGTATTAGGAACTGCTGGTCACGCTGATGACTAGTGCTACGCACGTAGATATTGGGTCGGCTTTTGAATAATACTTAAACTATAATAGAGCAACTACAAGGTCGCCTCAACGATAATACTATCAAATGGTTCTAACCAATATAATGTATAAAAGAAGGTTTGAATAAACAAAATAAGTTCAAACCTTCTTTTATATGGTATAATTTTTTTATGCAAAAGAAAATTTTAATTATCGGAAACAGTTTAAAAGCATATTCTCTAGCGAAGCTTTTGTCATCTAAATATGAAATTTATATAACACCAGCTAGTGATACTTTAAAAGAATTTACAAATACTCTAGATATCAGAGAAGATAATATTGCAGAATTATTAGAATTTGTACTTGAAAACGGAATAGATTTAACAATTCCTGTTTCAGAAGAATGTTTAAAAACAGACATTGTTGAAATCTTTAATAAAAATAATTTACAAATATTTGCACCTAATAAAGAGGCTGCAAGTATTGTTTTTGACAAAGCTTATGCAAAAAAAGTTTTATATAAACTAAGGATTCCAACTCCACGTTTCGGAATTTTTGAAAAACAAAACATGGTAATAGACTATATTAAAAATCTTAAAACCCCTTTTGTTTTAAAAACTAATACAAATAACAGCGCAGCTGTTTTCAGTTCTTTTAACATAGCAAAAAATTGTATAGATTTTAGTTTCATAGAAAAAAATAAAAAAATCATTATTGAAGACTATATTTATGGAACACCATTTTCTTTTTATACAATAACTGACGGATATAAAGCGTTACCAATTGGTTCTTCAATAAATTATAAGCAACAACTAGATGGAGATGGGGGGCAAATTACATCTGGAATGGGAGCTTGTTCTCCAAATTATAAGCTTACATTAGAGCATGAATACTTTCTTATGGATAATGTAATATACCCAACATTAGATTATTTAGAAATTGGAGGATATCCTTATATTGGAATACTTGGAATCAATGGTGTTCTACAAAATGATGGAACTATTTCTATCTTAGGTTACCAGGCTTTTATGAATGATACGGATGCTTATATAATTCTAAATTCTATAAATGAAAATTTATATGACTTATTTATTTCTTGTACTTTAGGTTCTTTTAGTGATGAATATGATAATATCCAGCTTAATGAATCATTTGCAACATCACTTGTGTTGTCCAATAAATATAGAGATAATACAGAAAATATTATTACAGGACTAGAGGACTTGGAAGAAAATACTTTTGTAGGTTTTTATCCTAATGTAAAAAAGAATAAATACTTAGAATATGAAGCTCCTAGTAAAGAAGTTTTGTTAATTGCGACACAAGCCCCATCAGTATCTTCATCTACAAAAAAAATGTATAAAGAAGCCGAAAATATTAATTTTAAAGGATTATATTGTAGAAAAGATATTTGCAAACTTAACATTTCTTAATATTTTGATTCAAAAAAGGCAATTTTATAAAATACAAATACTTTATATATATACGAGTGATAAATAAAGAGTACAAAATATAAAGTAAAAGGAGTATCTTATGGCAAGAGTTTTAATTTCAATGCCTGAAAGCTTTTTAGGCAAAATTGATGAAGTAGCAGAAAATGAAAGCAGATCTCGTTCAGAATTAATCAGAGAAGCTTTAAGAAGCTACATTACAAGATCTCAAGTGAGAAATAATACATTAGCTGATAAAAATGCTAGGATTTTAGAGGCACTACTAGATTAGGAAGCCAATTATAGACTATTCTCTAATTGGCAAGGGGATTTTCTATTTAGAATACGAGGAGAAAAACACGAGAGAAAAGACGAGAGGAATTTAAAAAGAAAACTACCATAGGAATTCTAAAAGCATAGAATTCCTTTTTTTTGTATTAAACTTTAGATACTTGGTTATGAAATAAGTGTCTAAAATAATTTCAACAAATTATTTTTCTTTTAATTAAACAAATTCTTGTTTAATTGACTAATCCTTATGTTAGCGGTAGATTATTTCTTGTATGAAAAAGAATTTGCAATTACATCTTTTATTAATTTTCTTAGGGGCATTTTTTTATTTTTTAGCAAATTTTCATAGAATTGCAATCCCTGGTGCAATTTTTGATTTATTACAGCATGAGTTAAAACTCTCTGCTCCTTATATTACAACTTTTGGTGCTATTTTCATGTATATTTATGCATTCAATCAGTTAGTAATAGGTGTAATGGTTGACAGATTTGGCGGACTTCGAGTAATGCTTACAGGAGGAATTATTCTTGCATTAGGAAGCTTACTATTTCCTCTTACTTCAAATATTCTGATTATGTATTTTGCAAGAGCTTTATTAGGCTTAGGTGGTAGTATGTTCTATTTGAGTCTTATTAGAGAAATTCGCGAGTGCGTTTCTGATAAAGACTTTGGTATTGCGATTTCAATTATGTTATTTGTAGGTTATGCTGGTGGAATCGCAGCTAATGCTCCTTTTGTATTTGCATTAAGGTACATGAATTGGAGAGAATTAATCTTAATTATTGCTGGCGTAACATTAATAGCTGTTACAATTTTCTATCTTATTGTTAAGAAAGTAACTCTGCCTGAAATTAATAAGAATGTAAAAATGCGAACATTACCTTTTCGATTAGTATTACATAAAAAGCATAATCGCAATTTATTTAGCTTTGCATGTTGTAATTTTGGAATTTCTTATACTATTCAAACAATAATTGGTAAAAAGTTTTTGGAAGATTTTTGTTATATGACAACTTCTAAATCAGCTATGATTTTATCAATTATGGCTGTTATCGCAGCTATTTTTAACATTATAAATGCTTCTTTGTGTAAAATTTGCCATAATCACAGAGTCAGATATCTAAAAAATGCCTCAGTAATAACATTCATTAGTTTACTTATAATATGTATATGTTTATTTTTTAATATTAGGACTTCTTTAATCGCAATTATATTCTGTGTTCTTGCTGGAAATGCTAGCCTAACATCAATTTTAGTACCAGTTCTACACCTTACTAATAGAAAAATGTTCTCTGGTACTGCTGTAAGCATAATGAATTTTTGTTTCTTTATGATGGTAGGCTTTTTAGGCACTGCAACAGGATTTTTATTGAATGTATTTAAGCCTGAAAAAGTTGGCGATATTTTAGTATACTCAGAAAAATCTTACTTAGCTGTATTTGGTATGTTTTTCTTACTAAGTTTATTTGAATTGTATAAGGCTATGAAGCTCTCTAATAAATATTAAAACTTTTTTTTCTAAATCCTCTGGTGTTGAATTATTTTCTATTATAAAATCAGCTCTTTTTATTTTTTCTTCTTGAGACTTTTGTGCCCTTATTCTTAATAAAGCTTCTTCTTTTGATATATTATTTCTTTTTTTTAGTCTTTCAAGTCTTATATTTTCATCTGCAGCTACAAATAAAATTTTATCGAAAAGTTTATAAAAATCAGTTTCAAATAATAGCGGAACTGAAATGAATATTATATTTTCATCTTTATTTTCTGCAAATATTTTTAATACTTCTTCTTTTACAAGCGGATGAATTATATTTTCAAGTTTTATTTTTAACTCAGGATTATTGAAAACTAATTCGCCAAGTTTTTTTCTATCTACAATTCCGTTAGTAAAAACATCATAACCATAAAATTCTTTTAAATCATTTAACTTTTCATGTGCAATTTTATCGGTATCAAATACTTTAAATTGATTTGCAAGAATTTTTTCTACTTGAGTTTTGCCTGCTGCAATATTACCAGTTATCGCTATTTTTAGCATATTCTCTCTTTAATTTTTCTATATAATTTTTAACTTCTTTTATTTGTTTAGGCTTAATTTGTTTTACTTGGCCTTTTTTAAGCCCTTCTATCGTAATTGTACCATGTTGGATTCGTTTCAAACTAACAACTTCATATCCAAGCTTAGCAAACATTTTTCTGATTTGTCTATTTATTCCTTGGTAAAGAGTTACCTGAATTAATGAAGATTTATTTGTAAGTTCAATTGGAAGAGTTTCTGCATAGGCAGTTTTTTTCTCGCCACTATCAGTTTCTATAGTAATACCATTGAACATTTTTTCGCCATCTTCTATTGTAAATTTAGCATTTATACTAACTAAATATACCTTCGGTAATTTTATAGATGGATGCGTCATTTCATTAATAAAATCACCATCATTCGTTAGAATAATCAGTCCTGTAGAATCTTTATCCAAACGTCCAACTGGCTTCAAATTATGAAGTTCTGATGGTATGACATCATAAATTGTCTTTCGTCCTTTTTCATCATCTGATGTAGTAATATATCCAGCAGGCTTATAAAATTTATAATATACTAAATTTTGCGGTCTTACTAATTTATTATCTACATAGACTTTGTCTTTTTCTCTAACATGGAAACCAAGCTCATTAATAATTTTATCATTTACGCGCACACGCCCTGATAAAATTATTTCATCAGCTTTTCTTCGTGAACATATTCCAGTAGAAGCTATATACTTGTTTAATCTTGGCATAATAAAACTTTCTCAAAAGATTCTTTTAAGATATCAGGCATTCGTCTATACATTTTACCATCATTGTGAATAGCAACTACCTCAAACTCAGCTTGAATAAATAGCTTTCCGCTTTCTTTATTTTTTATAGTCTGCTCAAACACAACTGTTACAGGCGTTATCTTTTTTATCCAAGTCTCTACAATAACAACATCATTTAGTTTGCCTGATGCTTTATATCTAATATTCATATTTGTTACAGGCATAACAATGTCATTTGCTTCTAATTCTAACAAGTTATGACCTAACATTTCGCATAATTCTACCCTTCCCATTTCAAGCCATCTAAGGTAAGAGCCGTGCCAAACTACGCCATAAGCGTCAGTATCTGAGTAATAAACTTTTTGTTCAAATGTATGTTTCATAAGAATATTCTAGCATGATATAATAATAAAAGTAAGGAGGGAATATGAAATTTTTACATACTATGATTAGAGTTAAAGATATTGAAAAATCTTTGGACTTTTATACGAAAGTTTTAGACATGGAGTTGACTGAAAAACAACGCTTAGAAGATTGTTGGCTTTACTTTTTATCCGATAAAGAAAAGACTTGTCAAATAGAACTTACTTATAATGATGAAACTCCAAAAGAAGGATACAATATCGGAAATGCTTTTGGACACTTTGCTTTTGAAGTTGAATCTTTAAAGACATTTACAGAAAAGATAAACAAATTAGGATATGAATATCTATATGAACCTTTTGATTTAAATGGTAAAGGCTCTATGATAGCCTTTGTCAAAGATCCTGATGGATATGAAATAGAATTAATTGAAAAAGTTGTATGGTAAAAAGATAGGCTTTAGGTAAATACTAAAGCCTATCTTTTTATTTACCCTTTTAAAAAACTTAATATTTCTTAATAAAAAAAGCAATTTTCTAAAAAAAATTGACTTTATATATATGTAAGTTAAGTAATAGGTATCAACCATAAATTGGGGTGAATCTAGGAGGTTATAATGAATATTGCATTTAGAAAATTAGCTTTATTAGAAAAGGCTTTAGAAGAAAAAGAGTTAAATTCAAAACTTGATGGATATGTTTCTAGTCCTGTTGATATTGAATTAAAAGAAAAAATTTCTAAACTAATGGAGCAAGTAAGAATTTATTAAGGATTTATTTGGTTTAATTTTACAAAATTATTAAACTCTTTATTTCTAGTAATAAGCTCTTCAAAAGAGCCGATATCAGATATTTTGCCGTCAGCCAAGAATACTATCTTATCTGCATTTTTAATTGTTGATAGTTTATGTGCTACGGCAATTATTGTTTTATCTTTTTTTATTTCCGAAAGTACATTACAAAAATCTTTTTCTGTTTTTAAATCTAGAGATGATGTAGCTTCATCAAGAACTAAAATATCCGGATTTGAATACAAAGCTCTAGCAATAGAAAGTCTTTGTTTTTGCCCAATAGAAATTCCTACATTATCAATAAAAGGATTTGCATAAATCCCATCTGTAAAATTTTTATTAATAAAATCAAGTAGTTGAGCTTTTTTTAGGGAATCCAGAACTTTAGTTTCATCAATATCTTCTGTACCAAAAACGACATTTTCTAGAAAACTACC
>CALVAL010000087.1 GCA_944325535.1 Candidatus Gastranaerophilales bacterium | reverse complement strand
GTATATTTTCTACGGTTTTATTAGATAGTCCGCCTTTACCATTTAATTTACCATTTCTATAAAGATATTTATAAAAAGACTGTATATCATCACCTGTTAAACTTGCTAATGGAATACTTCCCAGATAAGGTTTAATATGTCTGCGTATAATCATTTCATAACTTTGACTTGTTGATTTTCTTAGTCCATATATTGCACTTTCATAAAACCATTTTTCAAAATACTCGCCGACTTTAATACTTTTTGAACTTATATCAATTCCTGCATGATGTTTTTCCATTAATTCTTTCAATAGTAATCTTGCCTCTTTTTCTGTTTTTGCCCTACAAGATTTAAAAACTCTGTTACCTTTAACGTCATATCCTATCTGAAATTTAGCAATCCATTTTCCGCTTCGGGTTTCTTTAAAAACGCTGCCTTCACCATTACTTCTTCTTTTTGCCATTACGCTGTTTCCTTTCTTTCTTCTTTTACAAAATTGTAGAATGTATTCGTCTTCAGTTTTAATAATTCACAAGCCTTTTTCGCTGTAATTTTTCTGGTAACCCAATCATTATAAACATCAGACCAATTTGCAGGTTTTAATATTTTCTTACGACCTTTATACTTACCTTGCCTTTTTGCTATCATAATCCCATCTTTTTGACGTTCTAAAAGATTTGCCCTCTCAAATTCATAAATTGCACCAAGCATTGTAACCATTAATTTGCCAGCAGGTGTGCTTGTGTCTAATTTTTCTTTTATACTTATAAGTTTTACTTTTTTAGATTCAAGAATATCTATAATATTGAGTAAATCTTTTGTACTTCTTGCAAGTCTTGAAAAATCTTTAACATAAACCGTATCTCCTTCTCTAACATAGTCAAGCATATTTTGAAGTTCTGGACGATTGGTATCTTTTGCACTTCGTTTTTCGGTAAAAATTTTTGCAAATTCTAAATCTTTCATTGCTTCCATTTGACTTTCAAAGTTTTGTTCTTCGGTGCTTACTCTGATGTAAGCAAAGTTAAATCCTGTATTAGTCATTGTTTCATCTCCTTTTGTTGTGACTTATGCATTATTGGATATTGATGTTTAATTGTAAAGACTTCCACAAATATTTATTGGAAAATTAAAAAATTAACCCTAAATAAATACATTTAAAACGGTTTCAAAATGTTGCTTTAGAGCATAACCTATTTAAAGACATTTCTTAATCAAGTTTTATAAATTGGTGTAACAAAAATAGACACACTCTCTGACTCATTGTTACAATTTATATTTCGTTAGTATAATCTACTAATGAATTAGAATGTCTGCTTCTTCTTACACTAATCAATAAGCTGATATTTGCTTTTAAATAATAGTTGACTAAAAAATAACAAGTCTTGAAGAATTGGTAGATTTTTCTACCAAATTTCCTGTGGAGTACCGTCTTCATTGAGTACGAAGATGTTTTCTTCATTTTCTTCCGTATCAGAGTCTGTACACAACTTGGTGTTTATTATATCTCTTTTTAAATAAGCAAGCTTATTACAATTACTCTTTAATTTAGACTTACACCAATTATGATATTTCTCAACAGGTTCAAGGTAATTTTTACGCATTTTTTTGTGAAAATAAGTACGTTCATCAACCACTTTTAATGCAAGTTTTGTCTGCCCCTTAAAATCAAAATCAATTTGTCCAGTATAATCTTCAACATACCTTATAGAACTTGATTGGCGGACAACATATTTTATATAATATAGTGGGTCATTAATGGTATAATAATCCGCTGAATTATTATAGCCTCGTTGTTCAATGTCATCCGCATAAATATACCAATCAGGGGTAGAACTTTTATACCGCTCTTGTATTCTTGTAATAAGATATTTAGACAATTTAGTATATCCACTTGGACATAGCAGTATTATATGTAAATGCGGTTGTATTTTTTCAGGTTTTGCAGCTCGCTTAACTTTTGAAACAATTTTTCTTGCAGGTCTCTTCTTGCCATTTTTTATTAATACGACTTCTGCATTTCTTATATTTATTTCGCTAATTCCTATCATCGCAGTACAAGGTATTTTTACCCTTTTACAGTAGCGTATAATGTTCATTCTTAATGTGTCAGCTTCCCTTGTTGCTTCTTTCATTGTTTTAAATTTCACAGAATGTTCAATTCTTATAAACGTAAGAGCCATAAATCAATCTCCTTCTTTTTAATATTCTCAAGTCTAAAAATTTTTTTATTAGCTTTCGCATATTTTAAATAATTTTTATAAGTTACATACCAACGCCCAAATTCATCTTATACAAATATTCCATAAAAGCCTTTTAAATTATCTATGAAAGTTTTTATAGTTTGGTAAAGATGCTTTCCATTAATCTCGCTTAAAGCATAGATAACTTGCCAACATGAAATTTTATCTTCCATTGTAACTGTTTTAGAAAACTTCCAAGGTATTTCATTATATAACCTTGAGTAATCAAACAGGCAGGATGTTCGTTTTGTATGATATCCAAAGTAATGTCCATAATATTGTTCCCCAAATTCCATAAATTCATCAACATTCATAATTCAATCACCTTCCCTACATTTTTCATAACCCATTCATTAAAATCATTAGCAACGATATATTTCTTACCGCCAATTTGAATAACTGGAAAATCCTTTGTTTTACATAACTTATAAACTGTATTTATACCAATATTAAAAGTTTTTGAAAATTCTTTGACCGTAAACATATTGGCATAAAGCCTTCCATTACAGTTTCTTCTGATATCTTCCATTGTTTCAAGCGTTCTAAGCCTGTTTGGGGGCATCCGATTCTGCATAAAATGTCTCCTTTCTTATTCATCGCCCGAGTAGTAACAACTAAACTCCGATAGAAAGGATTTAAACTTTTTTCAAATATATATAAACTAAATATTAGTGGGCGAAAATTATACACATACTTAAAACCTCTCTATAGAAGTGACTTCTGTTTTATTACCTAGCATGAAGTCTACGGCTGGGTGGTATTTAAGTAAGGGAAATACCCAAAATCTAATATTTAGTTTTCATTGTACGAATTGCAGTTTTATACTAGCAGTATAAAATTCATTAGTCAAGGTGTAAAACCCGAAGGTATATTGTGAAAATAAATCTATGAATTACTGCCTATAATGTGTTCGATATAATTGAAAATTTTACATTACTTCACATTTTGCTACTCATTTTAACATTTAATGTCTGGCTAGATATATCATGACATTCTATTAAAATAATAGCTTTAGTTTAATTTAAAATCTTTTGCGATAATATTTTCAATATTTTCGACAATATAAATATATTAAATTTTGCTTATTCCCTCACCAAACAGGGCTTTTTTTTGCTGCTAAAATTCAAATCTTAACACTCCTAAAAAATTGTTTTCATAGATGCTTCGATATTATCGCCAGGATTTTTGCATCTTCCTATATTGTTTATACTATTACTACTAGAATATTTAATTAAAAAACATATATTTTTATTTTTTCTTGCCGCCGCCTTTACAAATTTTTAACACTTATTGCGCCGGCTCCATTTCTTAATTTTTTCTAATTCTTCTCTTTTCTTTTTATCTTCTTGCGATTCGCTTTTGTATTTTAACTCTTTTATAACTTCTAAAATTATCATATATGTTACAAATAAAAAGGCTAGAATAAGAATAATTAATATAAAATTTTTGCTTACTAGTTTAAAGATAGATACCGTGTCTTCTAATATTTCAAAAATCATTGCAAGAACTAATATTGAAACCCAACTTATTACTGCGACAACTATCGGCATATTTTCCTCTTTTATAATTTCTTTCTTCTTAAATTATGTTCAACTGTTCCATTGTGAGTATAGTTTTTACCTACATATTTATACTTTCCTCTTTTGATATAGAGAAAATAATGCGGTTGTTTATCATAATTTATGCCGTCATTTTTACGGTTATAACAATAATCAGATGGAATATAACTATCTTCAGAACGATTATACTTTTTACTCAATTCTGTTTTAAACCATTTTGTTGAAAATTCATAATCTAATGGCATTGATTTTACAAATTCTTCTATTTCCTTTATTACAGACATTTTTCTTCCCTAGCACAAAATTTTTTAATTACACATTGACCGCATTTTGGATTCGCAGAACAGATGTTACAAAAATTTTCAGAACAAAAATGCCATAGTAAAAAGTCAATTTTTGCTACTGAAATGTTGGATTCTAAACTTATTTTTTCTAAAATATCGATAGCTTGCTTTTCTTCATTACCAAGTTTATTAAGCAATCCAAGCCGTTTTAAAATTCTTACGATATGGACATCCGGCTTTGCTGTATCAATTCCAACATTTCTTAAATATTCAAGAACTAAGGCGAATTTCATCTGTTTTAATTTATATGGGCTTTCTGCACACGCAAATAAAACCGCAACCGCTGTAGGCTTTAAAGCAGTAATAAAATAATCAGGTGAACGGTATTCTTTTTCTATCTGCTCAAAAACTTCAATATTGTATTTTAAGTTCTTCATTTGGGCATTGATAGACCTGTTAGCAAGTTTCCTTGATTTTAAAGCATTAACAAAATAGGTATAATCGGTATTTTTAAGTTTGTCTTTATCAAAAGTAAAAAACATTTGCTCTATAACTTTTTTATTTTTGTATATTGCACCCCAATCCCTTTGATTACTAAGCAAAGAAAATATCATGCCTCTAATATGTTCTTCAATACTAAAATGCTTGCCCTTTTTGCGTGCTTCTACTGCTTCTAAAATTGATATATCCAATTGGGGATAATCTTTTAAAAACTCTGAAAGTGTATATAGAATTTGTGAATATTTATTAGCCATTCTTACCTTGTGAGCAGATAAATTTCTGTAAATTAAGTATAAAATCAAGAAAAATTTACCTATCTCATAGTGAATTCTATCAAATACGTAAATTTTAGTCAAATACTTACCCGATTTCCCATTTTGAATATTCTACAAAGTTAATAAAATCAAGATAGAGGTTTAAATGGTTAATATTAAAAATTTATTCGGACGAAAAATAAAGGAATATCGCAAAAAGAAAAATCTAACGCAAGCACAACTTGCAGAATTGGTTAATGTTGATGATAAACATATAAGTTGTATAGAGAGTGGCAAAAATTTTCCTTCGCCGGATTTAATTGAGCGATTAGCAATATCTTTAAATGTTGAACCTAAAGACTTATTTGAATTTTATTACCTGCAAGATACAAAAGATTTAAAATCAGATATTATAACAATGCTTGATAAACTAAATAAAGATGAATTATCCCTTGCACATAAGTATGTGCGGACATTTTTGTTAAAATAATTTCTTGGTAATTTTATACCTCGCAGCCTATAAACTTTTCATCATCAACCAGAGAATGCTCTCATTCTTTTTAATTACCACCAGGGATTTTGACGCCGAGAAAAATCTCTCAACCGGAAACTTGTGTCCACGGCTAAGAAAGCGTATAAGATGCTCAAACGGGCTGTAAAAGAACAACCAGTTCAGGAATATTTGACAGACAGTTCAGGAATTTTGGGACAGATAAATTTAGAAACTTTAAATAATGTTCATGCAATAGCACCTAATATTTTAAAAGCAAAGAAAACATAAATACAGTTTCTTTGCTTTACTAAAACTATTTTTAAATTCTTATATTAGAAAATTTTAATCCTTACCGCCTAGCTTTACAAATTTATCTTTTAAGCTAGTAGCCCCCTCAACGAGAGAATCAGCAATTGATTTATTATCTGGTACATTATCAAAGAACATTGTTTTATCTACTTTTGGAGTCATATCATTCGGCATAAACAAATCATGAAAGAATCTTTTTATAGGATTTTTAATTTTGGATTGTTCCGGTACCATCTTAGAAACAATACATTTAAAACCATGATATTGTATTTTTTCTGGATTAGACATACTAAAATTTGGTAAAACACTTATATCGACATCTTGTGCTAGTTTTTCAAGCCTAGGCATAGCATCAATAGCCTGTTGAGCATAACGCTTACCAATAGTTTTTTCTATTTTATCAGGATTTATATAGAGTGCAGTAAAATTAGGATTTGCTTGACAATTATTGCATCTTTGTACTTGCATTATCGATTCCTTTCTTTTTTGGTAATAACAATTATATAAAAAACATAAAAATAAAATTTGCTATTATTGTATCTAAATATGAAGCTATAATTTTTGAAAAAGAAGAAGCAGTTTCAAAATTTGTAGACTAATAATTTAAATATTAAAATTGAATAGGTTGATCACCAAAAGCATCTTCAATAACTCTATTCTTGTAATAACGTTCTTCATGCACTTGTTCTTGTCTCTTCAAAAAATCTATAAATTTTTGCATTTTAAATGGTTGATTTTTTGAATACATAGATTCACAATGCATTTTATCTTCAAGCTGAGTAACATTTACAATATTATTAGCAGAATCAACAACCGCTTCAAATTTTAGGTCTTTTTCAATTCTGTTGTTTTTCAAATTATGTTTTATAAGATTAATAGCACTCAATTCTTCCTTAGTTGCTTGTTTTAATATTCTTGGGTCTATATTTACTACACGATGTCCAAAAGACACATTATTAATTGAATTAACTTGCATTATAACCTCCTTTTACTATTATATAGCTTTTGTATTATAACATAATAGTAAAAACCTCTAAAAATAAAATTTGCTATAATTTTTATAAAAAGTTAATATTGTGCTTGTAAAAAACAACCATTTCTGATATTACCCTTCTGCAAGGACTGATTTATCTAACTCTATTAAAATTAGAAAGGCTCTTAGCAATTGAGGTCGGGAAGTTTCTCATTAATTCAAAAACTCTTAGTGCAATACTGTTTATATCAGGTAGATTATAGGTTAAAGCTGTAGC
>CALVAL010000086.1 GCA_944325535.1 Candidatus Gastranaerophilales bacterium | reverse complement strand
CTCTATGTTCAACAAACTCATTTAATACTTCATATAAGTTAAGCAATCGAGGCTGTTTGCCGCATAATGTTACCATATTTACGCCAAAAGTTGTTGCAAGTTGAGTGTATTTGAATAAGTTGTTTTTTACAACTTCAGGTTTTGCGTCTCGTTTTAGTTCTATTACAATTCGCATACCTTCTCTGTCGGATTCATCACGAATGTCTGAAATTCCATTTAATCTCTGTTCTTTTACTAAATCTGCAATTTTTTGAATAAGCATAGATTTATTTACTTGGTAAGGAATTTCCGTAACAATTATTGCAGTACGAGTTTGACGTCCTGCTCCTCCAGGGATTTCCTCAATTGTCGCAACTGCAGACATCTTAATAGAGCCTCTACCAGTTTCATAAGCTTGTATAATGTCATTTAAACCAACAATTGTAGCAGCTGTAGGGAAGTCAGGGCCTTTGATATGTTCCATTAAACCTTCGATTGTAATTTGAGGGTTGTCAATCAAGGCTATAGTACCATCAACAACTTCTCTTAAATTGTGAGGTGGTATATTTGTAGCCATACCTACTGCAATACCTGAAGAACCATTCAGAAGTAACATTGGTAATCTTACAGGAAGCACAGAAGGCTCTTCTAGTGAACCATCAAAGTTTGGTTCAAAGTCTACTGTTTCACAATCTATATCTGCAAGCATAGAAGTTGTTATTTTATGCATACGAGCTTCTGTATAACGCATTGCTGCAGCTCCGTCACCATCAACAGAACCAAAGTTTCCATGTCCGTCAACAACTAGATATCTTGTATTGAAATCTTGAGCCAATCTAACCAGTGCTTCATATACTGAGCTATCACCATGAGGGTGATATTTACCTAATACTTCACCTACGATACGAGCACACTTTTTAAAAGGTTTATCAGGAGTCATTCCTAATTCATTCATAGCGTATAAAATACGTCTATGAACAGGCTTTAGTCCGTCTCTAACATCCGGTAATGCTCTACCAACAATTACGCTCATTGCATAATCGATATAGCATTTTTTCATTTCTTCTCTTATATTGACTGGTACAATTTTACCGTCTGAAAACATATTTTGTTGACTCAAAATCTTTCTCCTCTATCCCTCTATACTATATATACTAACATAAAAAAGCTTTGTGTAAAGCTATAGAATCTTAGTTGAAATAGGTCTTGTATATATGTTATATACCTTGTAAATTCCCTGTTTATAATGTTTTAAGGTTTGTAAATTATTATTAAAAAAAGGCAATTTTTGATTCTAGAAAAACTTTATATAGATGTAAGGGAAAATTAAATGATTGAAATAAAAATTAGATTTAGTTAGGTAAATATGATGTTCAAATAAGAATATGTATTTATTAAGCAAGTTTCTTTTTATACTCTCTCTCTTAATATCCTCGTGTTTATTTAATGTTTGCCATATACTTTGGCAAACTTTTTTTTATTAATACCACCAAGGATACCTACCCCAATAGTAGTCATAGTATCTTGGATAATAATTATAGTTTCGGATGTTTTGTAAACGATTTTGTTCTTGAATAAGTAAATTTTGCTGTAGTAAGAGCTTATTTTGTTCGTCTCTTTGTTTGATTTCAATTCTTCTGGCATTTTCATTTATTAACTCTTTGTCAAGTTCTTCTTGAGTTTTATTTATGTCATTAAAACAAGCAATCAAATTACTACCTGTATATTTAGAAATGCAGTTATTTGTTGATTCAAAAAAATCATCTTGTCTTTTATCCCAATATAAAATATCATCAGCAAGCAAATTTGCATTTTTAGAGCGTATTTTATTCCAGTCGGGTTTTTTACAGTATGCTGTAATTTTTTTGAATGCTAAATCAATTTTATTTTGTTCTAAAGGTGCAATTTGTCTGTTTATACTATCTATGATATTTAAAGATTGTTGTCCATAATAGATATTTTTTGCTTTATAATAGTTATTTAATTTTTCTTGTTGATTTGTGGTTATAAAAGCTAATTTAAAATAATTTTCAGGATTATTTTTATCATAATGAACTAAGTTTTTTGCAGCATTATATGCCGCTTTGTTGTTTTTTTGATGTAAATAGGAAGAGTATAAAAGCTCTTGTGATTTAATATAAAGTCTAGATTTAGATGATATTTGATTTAGATATGGTATTGCTGATTTATAATCTTGCATATAAAAATAGTTTTCACCTATTTGTAAATTTGATAAATCAAAGATTTTATTATTTTTTTTAGAATAAGGTATTAATATTTTATTAGAGTTTAAATAATCTCCAGTTTTTGCATATAATCTGCCTAAATGATAATCTTTTATTGAACTATCAAGATAAATATTTGAGTTATCAAGTTTTTGGACGTTAAAGAATTCTTTTAGAGCGTTGTTGTAATCATATAAATTTTCATAGTATGTTACTAATCGTATCTTATTAGGAACAAAGTCTTTGTAAAATTTATCGGCTTTTAAAACTTGAGACTTGGATATGTATTTTTCGTTTTTTAGTATTTTTTTATAATTTTGTTTTTCAACTTTATCTAAAGTTTTTTCTAAATTTTTATTTAATGGATAAAATTTAACATCTAAATTATCTTCTATAGAATAACAGTTTTTTAGATTATCAGAAAATCGTTCTATTCCTAAAGTTTTATCTATATCTATAAAAGCAGTAAAAATAGATAACGTTATAAATATTAATAACTTTTTGTTAATCATACATTTAAAATTTCCTTAAACGCTGATATGCTTGCTAAAGCTGTGGATTTAGGAATACATTCAATATCCAGATTTCGTGCAATTTGTCTTAAATTGTAGGATGCTGATATCATAATAATTTTTGTTTTTTTGTATTTGTCGAAAGTTTTGATTTGTTCTACGAGCCATTCTCCAGCATGTTTAGGGGAATAGTTATCTTCCATTTGCAAATCTGTAATTATGACATCAAAGTCTTTATTTGTTAATAAAATATCATAAGCATCACTAGCAGAGGCTGCTGTTGTAATAGTTACATCTTCACCATATAAATCTTTTATAACTTGAGAATTGAATTCTCTCCAACTTTTTACGTCATCTACAATTAAAACATTTTTCATTTTCTTAATTCCTTGGCACCTTCTAAATAAACAAATTCTGGTTCAAATTCATCTCTGCAATTTATAACAATTAAGACTCTTAGACATTTTTTTAAACTATTTTGAACATCTAATTCATGAAAACACATCATAGCAACATTATCCCACTTAAGATCAATTCTAGCAAATTTTGCTGGGAATGCTGCATTTAAATCTTGTGTAAGTGTAAATATTACATGCGATATCATGCTTAATTCGATATTATTTTTTTTGACTAATTCATTGAGTAATTCTATTGTTGCTTTTTTTATCGCTTCTTCAGTATTTTCTTCTACTGTTATGGCGCCTCTAATACCTTTTGTAATCATTTATTCTCCTCACTAAAATAATAATATAGTGCTGCTAATGTTGATGCTGTAAGTGCAATACCTTTTTCTTCTTGTTCTTTAAGCCATTTATGAACATTTTGGATATTTACTAGTATTCTATCAACAATGATTCCTCCATCGTCAATAGGTTTTTCTACAATATTATAGCTGTTTATGTATGCTATAGCGATTGTTATAATTTCAGACACGCATCCTGCAGAGCTTGCTAATTTGCGAGTTTTAATTTCTATTTTATTAGCTAATAATCCCGCTTCTTCTAGTAGTTCTGCTTTTATAGCATCCTCAATACTTTCACCAATCCTTTCATCTCCTACCAATCCGGCAGGTAAACCTATACAGTATTTTGCAATGTTTTCTGCTTGAAGAGGCGGGCGTTCTTCTTTTAAAAAAAGAATTTGTTCGTGATTTATGATTGGTAAAATGGCAACAACATCTGTTGCATTAGGTCTATGTGCATACATCCAATCTTTGCCAGACTTTGATGTTGTACTTTTTAATTGTAAAAATTTTGTATCATATAATACCTTGCTCATATAACTTATTCTCCATAATGTAAATTGGAATCTTCTACAGCTGGAAGTTTTATTGAAAACTCTGTATATTTACCTTCTTCGCTTTCTACAGAGAGTTTCCCTCCGTGGGCTTTTACTATTTGTAATGCCAAATATAGTCCAAGTCCCGTTCCAATTTTTCTGAATTTTTTTGCTGCTGAATAATATTTATTGAAAATTTTGTTAATATCTATTTCAGAAATTCCTTTACCATAATCTTTTACGTTAATAACAATATATTTGGGAATTTCTCCTATACTTATTTCTATAGGGGAATCTGGTTCTCCATATGATATTGCATTAGATATTAAATTTTTGATAACTCGTTTTAGCTGAATTCTATCTGCATAGACTCTGATGTCTCTATTTGATAATAACTCTAAATTGTTATTTGTTTTATTTGCAATAGCTTGCATTTCTTCTATAATTTCATTTATAAAGCCTTTAAGCATAATGTTTTCTTTATATAAACGAATTTTACCATCTCGAACTTTGTAAGTTTCGAGTACTATTTGAACAAGGTCTAATAGCTCTTTGTTTGAAATTTGCATATTCTTAAGTGCTATTTTTTGTTTTTCTGATATAGGTCCAAAATTTTCATTTAAGAACAATTCCAACATATTTGTTTCAGCTATAATTGGAACTTTAAGGTCATGAGTGAGTGTTGCTACAAAATCTTCTTTTAAGTTTTCTAGCTCTTTTTGGTCGGTAACATTTCTGATAATAAGAATATAGCGTTTTTTATTGTCATCTAATTTTAGTTCCATTGTGCTTGCTACAAAATTTGAAGCTTTATCATTGAGAATAAAAATATCGTCTTCTTTCAAATTTTCAAGTTTTTGTCCCTTAGAGATTTTTATAAATTCAAAAAGATCTTTGCCAATTAACTCTTTAGAGGAGATATTAAACCATTGTGTGATTTTAGCAGTAACTCTATAAATTTTAAAATTCTCATCTATAACAATTAGGCCATCGGATAATGTGTTAATAACTGCTTCCAAGAATTTATTTTGTCGATTAAGTTCGTTTTGATATTCAACAATCATTTTTTCTCTATCATAAAGAGTTTCAATCATTCTGTTAATACTCTCCGTAAGAGGTTCAGAATTTGGAATATCCATATTTTCAATTTTTTTTGATAAATCTCCATAGCGTATAGAATTTACAGTTTTTGTAACAATCCCAAAATAATCATCTACTTTGGACCAATTTTTTCTAGATTTTCTTACAAAAACAAATAAGACTAGGAGTACAAGTAGTACAAATAAGTTTAGTATGTGAATAAAAAATACGCTATTTTCTTCAAAAATATAGCTCATTATTTCCATTAGCATGTTCTATTGCCCTATTTGATAATTTTATGATACAATTATAACAGAAAATAGGGTAAGTTTAAATGAAAAAGATTTTGGGAATATTATTATATGTGGGAGCTTGGGCTTTTGCCTCTGTTGCTTATGCAGCTGATAAATTTGATGTTTTACCGGATTTGCCGGAACCATTAGCAAATGCTGCTCAAGCATCTTCTGTTACAACAACTGATACAGTAAGTTCTTTAGGTACACAAGCTGTTGGACAAGAACCAAATTTATTATCAATATTTTTTTCATTAGTCTTTGTAATTTTATTAATTTACGCAACCGGTATTATCTATACTAAACTTAACAAATTAGGTATTAATACTATAAAGCGCGAATTGGGTGATAATTCAAATTCACATGTCTCAGTTATATCTACAACACCATTAGGAAATAATAAAACTCTTCATGTTGTTGAATTAGACGGTAAGAGAATGTTGATAGGAGCTTCTGTAAATTCAATTCATTTAATAAAAGACTTAGGAAATTATCCTCCTTGTGAAATAAAAGAAGGTGAATTCTCTAAAATAGAAATTCCAAATATAAGAATTCCAAAGATAGAAATTCCACGAATAGAGATTCCAGGGTTTACAAAAGTTGTTTCTAAGCAAGTAGCAGAGGATGATGCTCAAGCTTCTCAAGAGACTCATGAAGAAACCAGCAATGATAGTTTTGAGTTTTCTGAAATATATGAAGAAGAAAATTCTGATGGAATAATAGATGAATTATTTAAAACAACAACAGACGAGACAAAAAAAACAGTAGAAGATGTTGCTAATAATAAAAATGAGCATAGTGTAGATCCAGATGAATTTGTATTATATAAGAAATATTTAAGTTAATGGAGCTTTATATGAATAGAAAGTGTGTGAAAGTTGGTAATAAAACCATAGGTGAAAATTATCCTTGTTTTATTATTGCAGAAATTGGAATAAATCATAATGGCTCTGTTGATTTAGCTAAAAAAATGATTGATATAGCTATAACAACAGGTTGTGATGCTGTTAAATTTCAAAAAAGAACTGTAGATGTTGTATATACCAAAGAAGAGCTTGCCAAAGAAAGAAAAAGTGTGTTTGGGAATACTAATGGAGACTTAAAAAGAGGTCTAGAGTTTGGGGAAGAAGAGTATAAAGAAATAGACAGATATTGTAAAGAGAAAGGTATAATTTGGTTTGCCTCTTGCTGGGATGAGCTGTCTGTAGATTTTATGGAAAATTTTAATGTTCCTTGTTATAAAATTGCATCTGCATCATTAACAGATGATAATTTACTAAAATACACAAAAGCTAAAGGGAAACCTATTTTATTATCTACTGGTATGAGTACAATGGAAGAAATAAGACATGCCGTATCTATTTTAGGAGAAGATAATTTAGTCTTATATCACTGCACATCAACTTATCCATCTAATGCTGATGAAATGAACCTAAGAGTAATAGAGAATTTTAAAAAAGAATTTTCTTGTCCAATAGGTTATTCAGGTCATGAACGAGGGGTTACCCCATCAGTAT
>CALVAL010000085.1 GCA_944325535.1 Candidatus Gastranaerophilales bacterium | reverse complement strand
AAAATATACTCATATTCTGATACAATTGCTCCAAATTTCCAATTATAATCATCTTTTGTTTGCCACTTTAGAGCGTAAAAAGTAGTTTCGAACATATTAATTATTTGGTTACATTCTTTGATTTTTTCTTCGTCCATTTTAGGCCTCCTACGTTAGTACTCATGTATTAACACATGTCTGTACCGAATGTCAAGAGGGGCATGTTATAATTCACATTATAATTGGAGTTATAATATGATAGAAAAAAGAATGATACAGGTAGGTAATAGTTGGGGAGTAGTAATCCCAAAGGCAATAATTGATGGGCTAACGATTAATCCTGTAATGGATAAAGTGGAAATTTATCTTGAAAATAATGAAATTAGGATTAGAAAATCAAAAAAAGAATGCTAATTATTAGCATTCTTTTTGTAAATCTATTTTATTGTTTAATTTTTATGGCTTAACACGAATTCTACATCTTTATCCCCACGTCCTGAGAGGTTTATTAAAATTCGTTTATTCGGATTTTTTTGAGCAAGTTTTAGTCCATAAGCTACAGCGTGTGAGCTTTCTAGTGCTGGAATAATTCCTTCCATTTTAGATAGTTCAAAGAATGCATCAAGAGCTTCTTTATCAGATATTGTAACATATTCTGCTCTGCCGATTTGTTGTAAGTAACAGTGCTTAGGACCTACTCCAGGATAGTCAAGTCCGCTTGCTATTGAATATGCTTGAGCGATATCACCATTTTCATCTTGTAATAATTTGCATTTGAATCCATGAATAATTCCATCTTTTCCATAAGTCAGACTTGCTGCATTTTCTCCAATTTTTTCGCTCTTACCTAAAGGTTCAACTCCAAAAATTTTCACTTCGCCATCTTCTAAAAATCCGTTAAAAATTCCAATAGAATTTGAGCCGCCTCCTACGCATGCAACGAGATAATCAGGTAGGGAATTTGTCATTTCTAAAAATTGTTCTCTAGCTTCTTTGCCGATTACGCTTTGGAAATGTTCAACAATCATAGGGAACGGATGAGGACCTACAACTGAGCCTATTGCATAGATTGCAGTTTCATACTCATTTATATAAGCTCTAAATGCGGCATCTACAGCTTCTTTAAGAGTTCTGCTACCTTCTTTTACGCAAACTACATTTGCTCCTAAAATCCTCATTTTATCTACATTTGGTTTTTCTTTTTGGATATCGATTTCACCCATATAAATATCACATTCAAGTCCCATAAGTGCTGCTGCAGTTGCAGTTGCGACACCATGTTGTCCAGCACCGGTCTCTGCTATAATCTTGGTTTTTCCCATTCTTTTTGCAAGTAGTGCCTCTCCTAATGAATGGTTGATTTTATGAGCTCCGGTATGGTTTAAATCTTCGCGTTTCAAGTAGATTTCTGCTCCGTATTTTTGAGAAAGGTTTTTCGCAAAATACATTGCACTTGGTCGTCCTACGTAGTGTTTTAAAAGATAATTAAGCTCATCATTGAAGCTTTTATCATCTTTTAGTTCTAAAAACTTATCAGCGATTTTTTTGAATTCATTTTTTAAATTTTCATCAATATATTGTCCGCCATAATTTCCGAAAAATCCTTCTTCAGTCGGCATTGTATCTATTTTTAATTTCATTCTATTTTCTCCTTAAATATTTTCTAGTAATAGCGTTGTTATCTTTTAAAACCTTAGCTCCTCGAGTGACCTTGCATAGACCTACGCCTAATTCTTTTGCAATATCACGCTGAGTTTCGCCAGCATTAAGCATTTTTAAAATACGCCATCGCTTTGATAAATCTTCAAGTTCAGAGCCTGTAAATAGCTCGTTTAAGAATAGAACGATATCTTCTGTATTTTTTATTTTTGATAGTATTTCAGAAATTTCATTAATTTCAGACATTTTTTCTCCAATGTTCTTGTATATAGAAACAATACTATATAAAATTGTTTCTGTCAATAGAAACATTGGTAATTTTTAGAAATGTCTTTGTTTAGGGTCTAGAAGCATTGCAGCTAGTTTTTCTGCTCCGCTGAATGTCCTTTTATTTAATTTGTCTGAAGCTTTTTGTTTATCATATTCAACAAATTGGTGTTCAAATAAACATTTTCCATTTTCTGCGGTTATTATAAGATAGCAGGATTTTGGCTCAGGAGTAAAAGGTCGTCCGATACTGCCTGCATTTACTACAGTTTGTCTTGTTGATGTCTGAAATCCGCAAGGGATATGAGTATGTCCGCATAAAATTACATCAGCATCAACATTTTGCAGCATTTTTTCGACTTCTTCTATTGGGGTATCAGGAAGAATATCTTCGTTATTTTTTCTTGGAGATCCATGTACTAAAAGGAATTTTACACCGCCCTCAATTACTTCTAATTGAATAGGTAATTCTTTTAGGAATTGTTTTTCCAAAGGGTTTAAAATTTCTACATCATTTTTTAAAGCCTCTGCCATAATTGGAGCTTTTTCTTTTAGGTTAGAATATAATTCATCATTATAACCTGCAATCATTAAATCAGTATTTCCTTGAATCATTTTGAATGTTGGATTATCTTTTCGTTTCATAAAATATTCAACTACGCTATTTGGTTCAGGTCCAGCCATTGCATAGTCGCCTAATACAAAAATTTTATTACAACCTTTTTGTGAAATATCATTCATTACAGCTTCAAGAGCTTCCATGTTTCCATGGATATCAGAGATTACAGCGATTTTCATTTTATTATTCCTTTTATGTTATTTAACCCAATATTTATCAAGCCACTTTGTAGGTTTGATATATCTAAATCCCATTTTTCCGAAATATCCTTTATAAGCTTGTTCTGGATTTGGTTTGCCATGGAAAATTAAAATTTTAGCTTCTTCAGGGTCTCGTGGAACTTTGAACCAACAAATAGGGAATTTATGTAAACATTGACGTTTGAAACTTACAACCCAGTCTTTTGGCCAGTATTTTAGGAGTCCTTTTCTGTCCATTTCATATGATAAAAATGCTTGTTCGTTTTTATATCTATCTCTTATTGTTTTTCCTTCTTGATAGAAATGTTCAATAATTTCTGGGTGTTTTCCAACTTCAAATCTGAATACTGATGAATTTCCGATTATATCATGTGGAAAATCATAATCTTTTGAAATCAAAAAGCTTCCTTCAACTTCAAAGAACGGATCAAGAGAGGTTCTTATTATGATATCTAAATCCAAAAATAATGCTGTTCCTTCTAAATCAGAGAGTGGGTTTGCAAATAAGCCTAGCTTTTTCCACATTCTATCAGGAATTCCTTCATCGTTTAATTCAGGAAGCGGTCTGATTTCGACTCCTTCTACAATTCCTTCTGCATTATCAGTGAAACATACAAATCTATGCGGTAAGCTTAAATTCTTTTCTACCATTTTATATAATTTATTTACATATTCAGGCCCGAATTTTGTACCCCATTTTATACAAATAACATTTCTTTTTTCCATTATTAAAACTCCCTTGCTACTCAGCTAAGAATAGCATAAATGAGTTAATTAAACAATTCTTTATTCAATTTATCGATTTTTTTTCTATAATTTTTATCAATTTTTAATACTTGGGAATTTGAAATTGAATCTAAAAAAACTTTTTCATCAATTTTTTGTGCAACATTAATCCTAGCAGGTACAATTAGTCCTGTAGATAAAAAGTATTCGCTACTTTTTTCTGAGGCTAAATATTCAACAAATTTTTTTGCAGAATCTTTATGTTTTGATTCTTTTGAGATTGCCCAGCCTGATGAATCTAATGGAACAATTCCAGGAAAAACAATTACATCCCAATTAAACTTTGCTTCTTGTTTTATTTTAGGATACATCCATCTGCCTGAAAGGTATAGTCCAACTTTTCCTGCTAAGAACATTTGTGCTAGTGTAGAGCTTCCAACTTCTGCTGGGGTAGGGGCGCAACTTCCTTCTAATCCTTTATAATACTCTAGAGATTTTTGTGGAGAAAATATTTCTTCTTTCATTGTCAGGGTGTATGGAAAAAGATAATACATATCTCTTTCATAGCTGATTCCATAATTTTTATTTATTGATATTGCATCTTTAAGTTCTTCAAGATTTTTAGGTTTTTTTTGAATTAAGTCTTTATTTCTATAAAAAACTAAAGTTGAAACATCTCTAGGTATTGCAAGCAGCTTATTATCGATGCTCATAGCTTGAATACTTTGTGGATAGAACTCGTTTTTATTTACTAACTCAGATAGATCTTCAAGTTTTGTTGAATATATTGGTAAGTATAAATTGTTGATAAATAAAACGTCAGGGGCTTGATTTGATGCAAAAAGCAAATGCAGCTTTTGGAAATAATTTTGTGGAGTATGGATAAAATTTATTTTAATATTTGGGTTTTCAAGTTCAAAATTGCTAATTTGTTGTTTTAAAATTTTTGTTTCAGTAACTGAACCCCAAGATGAAAAAGTGATGTTTTCAACATTATTATTAGTGCAAGAACAAAATAAAAATGGAATAATTGTTAAAAATAAGAGCTTTTTTAACATAAATCCATTACATACTCCATATTATCATCTGATACATTCATAATAAATTTATGAATTCCTATTCTTATGATATATCTAGCGGTTCCATCAGATAATTTATCGCTTATTCTGGCTTGTAATTTTTCGGATTTTAATTTTTCATAGTATTTTATTTTGAATAATTGATCTCCTACAAATCCAAGGATACAATAGCCAGCGGCACCCTTAGCAAGATAACATCCCATGTTATTTGTGAAATTAGATGTTGAAACTATTTCATATATATCATTGTCTACTATACAAGTTTTTGATATTGAATTTTGTTCTATTTCTTTTACTTGAGGTTTATTTTTATTTTCTTGTATTGCATTTTGTTTTTCATTTTCTATTATTTTTTCTTTTTTCTTTGCTTGTTTTTCCTCTATTAAATTAATTAATTTTTCAGCGTCAATATCTCTTTTCTTAGCTTTTTTATTATCTTGAGCTTTTTTAAATTCGATATCTGCTTGTTCTACTAATTCCTCTATAGGTTTATCAAAGTCAACATAATTGTTGTCAAATAATGATTCAAAATCATCATTTTCGTTGTCTTCTACAGGGATTTCTGATGTTTCATTATTTATAATTTCGAAATCATTACCCAGTTGATTAAATTCTTTTTGCATATCAGAAACACTTGGTGCGTTTTGTTCAAAATTATTTAGAATTTCAATATCTTCGGAACCATCATAAAATGGTTTAAATTGGACGTTAGATATATTTCTTAATAAAGCGTCTTCATCTATTTCAACGTGAGGTCTTTCTTTTTCCTCATATTTTTCCGGATGTTTAAGCATATCATCTAAGTCTAAGATATCTTTATCAATTTTCAATTTTTGTACATCATATCCAGAAGCTACTAATTCTATTTCATCTGAAGGTCTTGAAATGTATGCATCCTCATTATTAATTTCTACAGATAAATCAGGAAGTTGATCTTTTAATGAAATTGTACTTACATCATACCCTTCACTGTAATATACAACGTCAGGTTTATATTCAGATTCAATTTTCCTGCCGCCTTGTTTTTTGAGCGCTTCTGAAAGATTTGGTAACATATCCTTTACATTTAAGGTTAGGATTTCTGATTTTTTATGTACTTGAGGTTTTTTCTGTTGAATTTCGTTGTGCATTTCTTGCATACGTGCAGGATTTGTTCTCAAGTCAGTTATGAAGTCGTTATCAAGTTCAACATTTATTAGTTTATATAAAGCTTTAATATCATCGTTTGAGAAAGTAATGTTTTGATTAATAGCATATGTTGTGACAAAATTTTCTAAAATATCTGTTCTTGAAAATTTCTTTTCTATAGGATTTGTAACAGCATATTGTTCAATATTTTTTATTGTATCATCTGCTATTTCAATATTTAATAGATCTTTAATTTTAGCAACATCTTCTTTTGTAAATTTTAAATTTTCGTCATTAATAAAGCGATTATAAGACTCTTCATCAAAAAGTTCTTTTTCATCTTCTAATTCATTTTCATCATAGTTATTTTCAGAGAAATTATATGCGCTCAAAAAATCTTCTAATGCAGAATTTTCTTCTTCATTAGCAATAATATTTTCATCTTCAATATTATCAACAGTAGGAGTTGAGCTCTCTAAATCAACTTTTTCTCTATATATCTCATCTAAATCAACAATATTTTCATCACTGACAACTTCTACCGGTTTTGGAGTGACATTAGGTTGATTAAATTTTATAGGAGTTGAATATTTTTTATCTAGAGTTTTGATGGTTTTTTTTATTTTTTGTGTTTTACTTTTTTCTTCTTCTTTATTTTTCTTTTTAGGAGTATCTTCTATTTCAAAGTCTGGTTGTTCTCCAATAATTTCTGCTATTTTATTTTTTCCTTTAATAAAGAAATATATTGAGGAAATTATTGCAAGTAATACTCCTAGTATAATTAATGTGATTTCATTACTATTTGTACTTATCGTGGATTGCGACATTGTATTAGATGTTGTTGTTTCATTAATTGGTTGTTCAACAGAATTTGTTGTTTCTTCAGGAGTATTTTCTTCTATATTGTGAGTCTCATTACTTGAGACATTTTCCTCTCGTGAGCTAGAAGAAGAATTAAATTGTTTCATACTATCTTTAATATCTACAACACCCGTTTGTGATACTCCACTTCTAGAATAAATTTGATTATTTGATCTATCATTAAAATTTGTCTCTTGAGAAATAGGTCTATTATCAAATTGAGGTTCTTCTTTTATTTCTTTACTTGTTGGTAAAGCTTGAGTGCTTTCTTGTTTTTTTTCTGGAATATAAATTGCACTTTTTGCATTGATTAGTAAATTTGGAGGCGTTTTAATGGTTAATTTTGTATAGCCTTTACTATTTGTGGTATAAGGCATTGTTCTTACATCAATACTATCTACATATCCACCTAAATCAATATTGGAATCCATTTTGCTATTTGTTTCAGGGAGCATAATTACATATGTATTTGCATCTTTTTTGAGCGGGTTAATAGCTCTGTCATAAGAATTTTTAGTAAGAACAGTTAGATTAACAGCAC
>CALVAL010000084.1 GCA_944325535.1 Candidatus Gastranaerophilales bacterium | reverse complement strand
AAACAAAATATAAACTTTAATTTTCTTAATACTCATTTTGAGTGTTACAAATAATCATTTAAGGTGTTTCTTTACAATAAACCAATCAAGCCATTTTTTCAAAACTCTGATTAAGCAATTTCTTACTATTTCTATAGAAAATACGACTAATAAGTTTGCTAGCATCATCTCCAAAGTTATCTCTTATTGCTTGTTTTATATTTTTAATATTATTTTCATAAGAGTTTTGTTGTTTTAATGCCTTTTCACCAAACTCACCTAAAGGTGCATCAGATCCAAATAACAATCTCTCTGTTTTATCACCTTTAGAGCTACGCAACAGTTTATCAACAACCTCGATAATATGAGGTTTGGCAGGATTATCCCAATCAACCCAAGCTAAATCAGCATACAATTTTGCATCCCCACGCTCGATTGATTTAATAAGAGTATCTATTCCAGCTTCATGAGCTTTAGCGCCGCCTAATCCCATATGACCTAGAATAACCGGTACATTTGGAAATTTTCTTGCTGTTTCATAAATATATTCAGGATCTGAAACACCATTTCTTATAAAATTATTATTTTTATCAGTAATGACTTCGCTATGGAATAGACAAGGCTTGTTATATTTTTCAGCAAGTCTCATATAAGGTAAATACCTAGCATCATTTGCTGGTAAATCAAGACATGCCGGATGGAACTTTAATCCTTTAATCAAATCTGGATATTTTTTTAATAACAATTCTATATTTTCTGCTGAGCCATAGCCTGGCTGGCACACCACAAACGGAACGAGTTTTGGGTTATTTACACATTTTTTGAGTAATTTGAGATTACCGCTTAGTTCATCCATAAAAGGAGCTTTATTTTTGCCATTAATAATACAATCAAGGTTAGATATTAGGACTCTATCAATACTATCTTTACCGTTATTAAATTTTCTATTAAAAAAATCCAATACATTCTTTGTACTGAATGAATCATTTATCCATTTTCCACAATGAACATGAGAGTCAATAATTTTACCCTTAAAATTCAGATTAGAACTATAATTCATTGGACTAATTGTATTATGTATTTGCATATAAAATCTCCTAGATTTTTAAAACATTATAATTAATTATAAATCAGTAAAAAAATTTTTTTACTAGTTTATAAAGAAAAACTTAAGTACAAAACTCCTCATTACATCCATTTTATGCTATAATAACCTAGAGGTATTTTAATGTATCAGAATCGATTTCGCGATAATGAAGAATACAAACAAAAAATTGATGATTTTCGTCCATTATCTACAGAAACTGTTAGACAAATTCAAAATTATTATAAAATCGAACTAACCTATTCTTCTAATGCTCTTGAAGGAAATACTTTGGATTTAGCAGAAACAAAAGTTATCCTAGAAGATGGATTAACAATCAGTGGAAAGCCAATGAAAGACCATCTAGAGGCAATAGGACATGCAGAAGCTTTTAATGAGTTATTGCTTTTAGCAAAATCTCAGACAATTACAGAAGCTGATATTAAAAATTTGCATAAGTTATTTTTTAATAAAATTGATGCTAATAATGCAGGATGCTATCGCACAAAAGCTATTATTGGCACAGGAAGTGACATTGATTTTCCTAAACCTGCTGAAATAGAAGCTAAAATGCAAAATTTTATAAAAAAAATACCACAAATGAAAATTGAAATGCACCCAATTGAATTTGCAGCAATGTTACATGCAATCTTTGTAAATATACACCCATTTATTGACGGAAATGGTAGAGTTGCTAGACTTCTAATGAATTTAGCACTTTTACAAGCTGGATATAATATTACAATAATACCTCCTGTTGTAAGAGCTGATTATATAAGAGCATTACAAGAAACTAATCACAATAATTTTGAATATTTTATCAATTTTATATCTGAAATGGTTCTTGAATCACAAAAAGAGTATTTAAGAATTATAAAAAGTTTAGTTTAAAATTTTTATTCATCATTTAATAGTGCTTTAAGGAGTAGATCATGCTCGTTTTCGAAAAAATCTAAATTATCTTTAGATTTTTTTACATCTTCATAACTATCATCCAAATCTTGCTCTAAACTCATTTTTTCTTGCTCTAATGCCTTGAGTTTTGCACGCAATTCTTCAATTTCTGCCTCTTTTTTAGCGAGCATTGCATCAACTTTTGTATAACGATTCATATACTGACTAAATCTTCTCATTGCTTTTTCTTTTTTTTCATACACTTCCTGTTCCTTAAATTCTAAGTATTTTATATATTTTTTAATATTAGTATCTAATGGCACTGGAAGTGCATTTTCTAGAGTCTTTATTACTTTTAATGGATATGAATACTTTTTCATATGTCCATTTTTTATTAAAATCATTATTTGATTTATTTGTTTTTGCATATTTTCTACAAAATTTGGGAAAAACTCTATCATTGTAGAATAATCTACATTAGATCTTTCACGATTACATTTTCTGCATAAATATATTCCATTAGATAAAGCCTTTGTACCATTTTTAGATGCTGCAACTATATGTTCAAAAGTTGATGAAACATATTGTAAAATATTATTTAAAATATACTTATCAGATTTGTTACTTAGAGAAATTATGCAATCATCTGCCGTAGTATTTCTATTGGGAAAGTTTTCTACTTGATTTTTAATACGCAATGATATTTTTTTATCTTGCACTTTATTTAAAAAATTTTTATAAAGTTCCTGAAGCATCATTTTCTTTGTTGTTTCTGGGAAAAGTCGATTTTTAGTAATATTTTTTGCTTCATTATTCAGATTTAAAAATTCAGCCTGCAATTCTTCCGGTAATTTTTGGGCAATATCATCAAGTTTTTTAAAAACTTGTATATTATTTTTATTAAATTGTTGCTGATTTTCTATTTGCTTTTGTCTATGATATTCTATTACTTCTTTTTTGCTAAATATCTCTGAAAAAGTATTTTTAGGATAAAGCATCGAATATATTTTCATATAATCAAGCAAATCTTGATATTCACAAGGCATTCCATCTCTATATTTGTACAAAAATCTTATAACTTGAGGAGATTTTTTAATATAGTCATTAGAAATTCCAACGATTTCTTCAAGCATATCTTTCGAACTACGATTTAACCTTTTGACCGCTTTTTTATTATTATCTAGAAGATCTGCTATAGATGTGCGCGGATGATGTTCAGATATCTTCAGTAAAAATTGAAAAACAGGTAATTCTCTATACTTATTAAATACTGGTCTTTGTAGAACAGTCCTAGCTCCCTCAGACATTTTATTTATAATCTTATCCTTTTCAGGAATACTTAACATACGATGTCCACACTTTGCACAATGAATCCCTGGAACATCACGTACATCAGTAAAAAAGCCTCTAGGGAGCCTACCGGAAAAAGTTGGCTGTGAATTATTATATTTGCTTGGGAATAAATTTATAAACATACCTATATAAAACAAGTCAAAAAATTTTTTGCTAGTTTATTTTTTTCTACATTTAGCTTTTAAATTTGAATAGTATTTATTCTCTTTTTCTAAAGCTTGCTCATAAGAATAACGATATTTTGATAAATCAAGAACTATCTTATGATTAGACTCCTTGTCTAGACGTTCTTTTATTTTATATGGATAAGTCTCATTCCCTTTTAAATGACCTTTATAAATTTCATTCATAATTTCTTCTACATATTTTTGACAATATTGAGGAATATTAGGATGGCGATTTATATATTTTTCTAACGGCATATTTTCACGGTTACTATTTGCTAAAGATGATGTTAGCATGAAATTTCCAATATCATTTTCTCCACCTTTAGAATCTGGTTTTATATGCTCAATTGTAGCAGCAGAAGCTCTCAATATTCTTTTTGCAATTTCTTTTTCACCTCTTGAAGCATACTTAACTACAAAAGCGTTCTCACTACTGCTAGATGTTGGAAGATACAATGCTTGATCTTTCATTTTTTCCAAAATCGCATTTTCTTTCTCATCTTTTGGTTTAATTTCGCTTAAAGAATCTAAGAATATTCTACGTTTAAACGTATCTTCTTGCCTGTTCGCAAGTATTACTTCCCTGCAACGAGTTGTCTTTGCTCTTACTTGTAAAGCCGTTTCTGGAGATAATTCTTTTGAAATATCATCGACACTATCCAAAACCTCAAATTCCTCAAGCTTTAGCTTTGCAAGTGCTTCATCATACATATCTTGCAAACAATCTGACAAATTTTTATTCGGAGTCGCTGAAACAATTTTTGCAAATCTTTCATACATTTTCTTTTCAGTAACCTGCATATATTCAGTATACTTAGAAAGCATTTTCAAAATTCGTTCAGTCGACTTAAATCCTTCTATTCTTTTTTCTAAAGCAGTAACAGTTGAGCCTGATAGCATTTTTATTCCGGTATAAGGACAGGTGATGTCTTTTAGTTTCTTTAAAAGATTACCATTAGAAGTGTTTGCTCTAAATGAAATTTCATCAGGTTTGCTTATCATATTTAGCCTCTGAAAATTAGTTTTTGAAACTACTATATTTTCTTTATAATTTATTGGTTGATTTATTCTAAAATTTATTGGAAAAATTTGCACAAAACACATACTCCTAATACCATTTAATAGTATCAGATTTTTATAAGAGAGGCAAGCAATTACCTCTCTTATTTTATATTTTTATTATTTATTTCCTTTCTTATCAGCAAGTTCGCTATCAACTCTCAAAAATACAGGAGTAATATTTTCTTTATCAATCAAATGTCCTGCTTGTAAAGCTTCGCAAGTAATATCATCCAATTTTGTACTTAAATCATAACCAAGCTGTTCTGACATTGATTTTGCAATATTCGGACAATAGGGGTAAATTAAAGATGCAACAGCTGTCATAACTTGCAAGACATTTGTTAAAACAACTCCACATTTTTCCATTTGTCCTTCTTTTGCAAGAGTCCAAGGAGCATTATCAGTAACGTATTTATTAACAAAATCTACCAGCTCCATAATTTTTAATGCAGCTTCTTGGATTTCATAATAATCAAAATGATGTTTTACAGCTTTTATCGTTTCTAAAGCTTTTTCTTTTAATTCATTTTTACCTAAAAATTCAGGCTTAATATCACCATCAAAGTATTTTACTAACATTGATAGAGTTCTATTTAAAAGATTACCCATTGAATTTGCTAAATGAGCGTTTACTTTTTCTTTAAAATCTTCATCAGAATAATTTCCATCTTTACCGCAAGGTGCAGCAGTTGCCATGTAATATCTCAAAGGATCAGGAATTTCTAAATTAAATGCTTCCAAAACTCCTGTTGGAGAAATAACATTTCCTAATGATTTTGACATCTTAGTTTGATCAATTGTAATCCAGCCATGAGCTAAAATATGTTTTGGCAATGGTAAATCTAATGCCATAAGAATCGCTATCCAATAGATACTATGAAATTTTAAAATATCTTTTCCAATTACTTGAACATCAGCTGGCCAGAATTTTTTGAATTTTTCTTCACTTTCTCCATCTGGATTATAGCCTAAAGCTGTAATGTAGTTAGATAGAGCATCAATCCATACATAAATTACCTGATCATCATCACCTAGAACAGGAATACCCCAAGATACGTTTGATTTTGCACGAGAAACTGAAATATCTTCAATATTTTCTAACTGATTCAAAACTTCATTTGCTCTGAAAGATGGAACTATAAAATCAGGATTTGTTTTAATATGTTTAATAATCGCATCTTTGTATTTGGTTAATTTGAAGAAATAATTTTCTTCACTAACAACTTCTGGTTTTTTCAAGTGATCAGGACAAAGACCATCTTCAGTTAAATCTTTTTCGCTCAAAAATGCTTCACATCCTGAACAGTATAGACCTGTATAAGAATTTTTATAAATATCACCTTTATCTACTAATTTTTTGAATATTTTTTGAACAATTTTTTCATGTTGCTCATCTGTAGTTCTAATAAATTGTGAATAATCAACATCTAAAGCTTTCCAAGCTTCTTTGAATTTATTAGCATTCATATCGCATAACTCTTTTGGAGTCATTCCATTTTGAGCAGAAGTCTTTTGGATTTTTATACCGTGCTCGTCAGTACCTGTAAGAAAATAAGTATTCTCACATCTTTGTGTAAAATGTCTATAAATAACATCTGTAAGAATTTTTTCATAAGCATGTCCAATATGCGGAGCACCATTTACATAATCAATCGCTGTTGTTGTATAAAATCTATCCATAATCAATTTCCCTCTGCTAATCTACTATTTTAAGTCGATTATAGCATGAAAAAATGTAATATTTAGTAACAATTAAGCAAATATTTTCGTTCACAATACTTTATAAATATATGGTTAGTTATGATGTGGGACTGAAAAATAGTATCAATACCCCAACTTCTCTAAATTTTGAGAAGAAAAAAAGAGCTGTACAAATAATCGATAAAACTCCTCAGGATAAGCTTAATCGAATCTACCATTCACAAGGTCTAATCGGCAAGCTTTTTGATAATATCCAAGGAGCTCTTGGAATAGGATTAAGCAAAAAGAAACTCCAAAATGAATTAAAACATGGTAATACTCAAGACATTGATAAGAAATTAAATCAATATTACGACCAACAAAAAAATACTAGTGAAATAGCGATTGACACAATTACAGGAATTTCAGCTGCAACAGGATTTAGATTAATCAAAAAAATCCAGACATATTCTCATTTGTATACAAAAAGTGCTAAATTTGAAAAGTATTCAAGTTTAATAGGTTTAGGTATCTCTGCAATCGCAGGAATGTTTACAAAACCTATTCTAAAAGCTTTGAACAATATCGGTACTAAAAAAGAAGACAGAAAACGCGAACGTACAGTTCTAAAAGATTTTGGTAGCGGTCTTGTAACTGGTCTTGCAGCTCCTCTTATGTATATTCATAAGCTTGGAATTCTAGGATTCTTAGGAATAAACTCATTAACAAGATATGCTTTCAATAAAAAAACTGATAAAGAGAATTCTCTTTCTAATCACATTTCTAACGGCTGGATAGGAAAAGCTTCAGCAATAGGTCTTGCAGGACTCTCAGCTTTCAAATTCCATAAACGAGTAGATGTCATAGAAAAAGCTATTGCAAAAAGTAAAGAAAATATCAAAAACATAGATCGGAAGAGCGTCGTGTAGGGAAAGAGTGTAGATC
>CALVAL010000083.1 GCA_944325535.1 Candidatus Gastranaerophilales bacterium | reverse complement strand
TATATAAAGTATTTAACAAATAAAAAATTGCCTTTTTTTGTTTGTTTTATTAAGAAATGTAACATTGAGTTTAAAAAATGTTGAAAAGCAACACAAAACTTAATGTTTTTGATATAATCGTGATATAGGCAAGGAAGTTATAAGGAACTATCAAGCTTATAAAGAATGGTTTTGGGGAGATTATGAGAGAAAGAATTCTTTTATTTGTAATACTTACATGCTTAGGTGTGTTTTTGTATGTTTTCCAAAATTATGTAAATACCGTCGTGGGTTTCGTTATTTTATGTGTGTGTATGGTAATTTATGGGCTTTATTCAATTGCAGCAATGAAGTATAAAAAAAGAAAGCTAAAAAAACACCCACCGGTAATCAATGAAAATTATAAACCATTTATAAGTGTTATGATTCCTGCTCATAATGAAGAAACCGTCATTGCTCGTACAGTAAAAAATATCCTAAAAATGGATTATGAGAACTTTGAAGTTATTGTAATTGATGATAGAAGTTCTGATAATACAGCCTCCGTAATAAAGGATTTGGAAGCTAAATATCCAAAAGTAAAAGCTCTTATTAGAGAAAAAGGGGCTTTTCCTGGAAAATCAGCAGTACTAAATGATGCTTTTAAAATAGCTCAAGGTGATGCTATTTTGGTATTTGACGCTGATGCTACCGTTGAACCGGATTTCTTAACGAAAATGGTACCAAATTTGGAGCCAGCAGATGTTGGAGCGGTACAAGCTAGAAAAATTATAAGAAATAGTTCATATAATTTTCTTACCAGATGTCAAAATAATGAATATACATTTGATACTTATTTACAAGCAGGTCGTGATGCAGTTAAAGGTGCAGTAGAGCTTAGAGGTAACGGAGAATTAATCAAAAGAGAAGCTATTATCGATATTAATGGCTGGAATAATTATACAATTACCGATGATTTAGATATGTCTACAAGATTACACATCAAAGGTTGGGATATTAGATATTGCCAAGAGGCTTGCGTATATGAAGAAGGTATCATTTATTTGATGCCACTATTTAGACAACGCAGACGTTGGCTTGAAGGAACTATAAGAAGATATCTTGAGTATTTTGGTGAAGCTATGCGCTCAAAAAAAATGTCATTAAGAGCAAGACTTGATATGGCAGTATATATCACTCAATTTATAATGCCACTTTGGTTCATGATGGAAGTAATCTTTAGAATTGTTAAATTACTTACTGATAAAATTGATCCATATAGTCTTCATAATGTATTATGGTCTTCTCTAGTAGTATCAGCAGTAGTTGGGTTTGGATTTTTATTAGCAATAAGATACAGTCTAAGAAGATATGCTTCATTTAATCGCATAAAAGCATTAATTCAAGCTTTTGAAACAACTGTTTATTTCCTAATCATTTGGTTCCCTATGGAGTTATTTATTTGTGGTAAAATATTATTCTGTAAGAAGGACATGAATTGGGGTAAGACAGCTCATGGACTTATTCTAGAAGAAGTATGCAGACAAGAAAAAGAATTGCAAGAGGTATAAATAGTGATGACAGAACAAAATAAATTTGACTATGTAAGAGAACATGTAAGAACAGTTCCTGATTTTCCTAAAAAAGGAATTATGTTTTTGGACATAACTACTGCAACTAAAGATGCAAAAGCTATGCAATATATGACAGATTTTTTATATGAAACTTTTAAAGATGAAAAAGTTGATTATGTAGCTGGAGTAGAATCAAGAGGCTTTATTTTTGGAGCAGCATTAGCCTATAAATTGAATGCTGGGTTCATTCCTATAAGAAAGCCAAATAAACTACCCGCTGAAACAATTAAAGAATCATATTCTTTAGAATATGGAACAGATACTATTGAAATGCACGCTGATGCATTAAAGTCTGGAGATAGAGTTGTTGTTATTGATGATTTATTAGCAACTGGTGGAACTGCTCTAGCAGCATGTAAACTAGTAAGACGCGTAGGAGCAGAAGTTGTAGCTTCAGCTTTTATTATAGAACTTGATCCATTAAAGGGTAGAGAAAAAATCGAAGCTGAAGGTGTTAAAGTTATATCAATGCTAAATTATGATATTGATTAGAAATTATTAAAATAAAAGTTTATTATTTTATCAATAAAAATATGAAACCTAGATTTTTTAGAGATAGGTGTGATTTTATCAGCACTTACAGTTCCGTTGACAGCAAGTGAAACTCTTTTATTGAGTGTTTTAGGATAATTTTTCTTTAGACTTTTAACAAAAAGAGTAGCTTGCTTTTTAAGAATAAAATTGTCTTCTTCTATAAATTTAGAAATAATTAAAGGAGCATTATTTAAGCGTTTTTGTTCTTGTGAAGTTTTTAAAGTTTTGTCAGAAAAAAGTTTGTTAAGTTCCGTAAAATAAGAAATAATAGCATTTCCCTGTGTATTTTTTACATTTGCCTCTTTTAAAAAGTCTAAAATAGCCTTTTTTTGCTTCGGAGTATTTTCAACAACGTTTACTAACATTTTGTTTGCCTTAATACTCAATATTTCTATAGGTTTAATATTAGTCATTATAAAGACTCCTTTATCTTCTTGCAAAACCTATAAAAATTTTTTTTGCTATCTACATATCAAAAGGGGAATCCTCTTTATAATAATTATTTTTACCCTTTCTCATCTTATCATTTCGATTTTTAATATCTTTTGGCATCTTTTTATAAGCGTTATCTAAAGATATTTTCGTTAACGGTTTATTTGTTGCTCTATCATTTACTATAAGCCAATAAGAATCCTTTACATTATTTACTGCAAAAGAGATTTTTCCAGCATATCTATCACCAGGTTTTAATTGAGAAAATAGAAGCTTTGTATCTCCAAAAATTGATGGATTAAATATTGAATTATAATCATTCATCAAAGCTAAATCCATGCCTGAAATAGCCTTTTTAGACATATTTGCGATAGAAAGTGATAGCGTAATAGTATTTACCTCTCCAAAAGGATCCTTTTCATATAAAATATTAGCTATCCTTATTTCTAGACCAGGATATTTTACTTCTTTTTGCTTTAAGGCTTCTTCTTTGTATACAGGAAGCTCTACACTTGATAAAATCCTTACCTTAATTTCATCGCCAGGTGCTATTAGAACATTTTTTCCTTTTCTATATAACGACATTCCAAGCCCAATAGTTCCTCCTAAAGCTGCACCACCTGCTAGAGTATATCCTTGAGAGGCTATAGCAGCCTCTATACCTAAGGCTTGTAATGCAAAAATTCCTCCAGCAACTCCGCCTACTGCCGTATAACCAATGTCAGTTGCAACAATTTTTGTTGCTGCTTTTAGTGGATGTAATTTTGTAGACATTTTCCCTTCTATAGGAATTTCTCTTCCATCTGGAGTTACTAAATAATCAAAACTTAAACTTAAATGTCCATCTCTTCCAAGACGTTTTGCTTCACTTGTTTGAGTAATTACACCATGTGCAACGGTTCCTTTAGGTATAATAACCCCTTTATCACCAATTACATCACTTGTGACTTCTGCAAAGAATTCATCTCCCTCTATAGAATAAGTTCCATCTAATACTTGTGATACCGTCATTTCTATAATATCACGCTTTTCCAGTGTCTCTTTTTTTCCAGTGAACAAATGCTCATCTTGGGTAGAATAAGTATCATCATATTCAGCATGACCTTGAAACGCCGTATCAGCAAATACTGCATTTCCTAAAATTAAGCTTATTAATAAAAGTGAGAGTCCCTTTTTCATACTTTAATTATATTATTTTTTTTATTTATTGTCCAAATTGTTACAAAAGACTATTGTAGATTTCAATAGTATTTAAGCAAATCGTCAAATCTCTATCTACAAGACTCTTGATTGTATTTTTATAACATAAAAGTAATGCTTTATTAAGTCCATCTTCCTCTTTTAAAGCTTTTTTTATTGGCTCACAAATTTCACAAGGTCTTGTTCTTTCTTCGATTTTATCAGCTAAAAAAATAATTTTTTCAAAATCACTCATATTAATTTTTCCTAGAGTATGCCATCTTATAGCTGATAAAATTTCTTCATCTTCGACCCCTAGCTCTGTTTTTGCAATATAAGCTCCAACTGGCGCATGGTGAGTTTTTGGATTACATAATTCACCTTGCTCTAGTGAAATTTTACCCAATATTTCTAATGTTTTTTCTTTTTCAAGACACTTCGCACAATCATGTATTAAACCTGCAAAATAAGCCTTTTCTTCATCTATACCATAAAGTTTTGCTAATTTTCTAGCACATTCAGCTGTACCTAGTGAATGCTCATATCTTTCTTCGTTCAAATTGTCCTTAAGCCATAATAGAATGTTTTTATTTAATGTATAATTCATTTTTTTCAATATATTCCTTTACTTTTGATGTAGTATCATTTTTAAAATTATTTCTTAATTCTGTAGATGAAATATCAATAAATTTCATCGGAGCTAATTCATAGTCAAAACCATCTTTTATACCAATTTCAACTCCTCGTGGAAATACTATAAAATGTACTAGCTCTTTTAATTCATCTATTTTATACCAGCTATCAATCTTTGCAAAAGCATCTGTACCTATAAGAAGATTTAGTTTCTCTTTTATATTGTATTGCTCTATAATTTTTTTTACAGTTAATAGTGTATATGATTTATTTTCAGACTGATATTCAATATCTGAAATTTCAAATTTTGGATTCTCTGAAATTGCTAGTCTTACCATATTAAAACGATGATTGGCAAGCTCTTTATTTATATTTTTATGAGGAGGTATGTATGCTGGAATAAATATCACTTTATCAAAACCATAATGTGATAAAGCAAACTCTGCAACTTTTATATGAGCATTGTGTATTGGATTAAATGTTCCAGGAAAAATACATATTTTCAAAAAAGTTACCTCCAATAATATTTTATTACAAATAAATAAAGAAAAACCTGATTTATTCAAATCAGGCACTAGAAGATTAATTGGGGAATTAATTAGTTAAGTAAGATTAAGTTTGGTATTATAATAAAATTTTTTACGCTTTTACTCTTGATATAAATGTTACTCTTGATTTCATATCCATCGCAAAAAGTCTCATTTCATCCATTAAAATATAAGATTTATCTTCTGCAGGATTTTCATTTATATAAAATTCTCTAGAAATTTGTGTTGCCATAGCATTAATATTATAGGTATTTAATACTGCCATAATTACCTCACTTTTACTTAAGCCCTCAATGTTTTAGAAAACCTATCAAGCTTAGTTATTCATACTTACTTAAGCTGCTTGAACTTAGTAAATTCTTTCAGCTATTTTGTTATCTTACTCTCTTAGATTTGTCTTACTTATATATAAAGTATATCTTTTCTTTCCAATTTCAGAACTCTTTTAGTTTGTTACATTTCTTTACAATTTGTTTTGTACTATTTTTTCTGTAGCTTTAATAAATCTTAATTTACTTTATTTTCTTTGCATTTTTCTGCTAGAATATAAATAGAGGGGCTTATGTTTATGAATCATAATAAAATTTATATACCACTATTTGCAGTGATGATTTCAATGCTATCAATTCAAGCTGAAGCTAAAATGACAAAAGAAGCACATGCACTATATCAACAAGCGTGTAACTATGAATATAAAAGTGACTATAATAGTGCAATAAATACAATACAAAAAGCTATTGCGATTAATGGTGACGATGCAATGTTGTATACTAAAATAGCAGGGCTTTATTCTGATATCGGAAGATATGAAGATGCTCTTGGGGCTTATAAAAAAGCAATTAAGCTTAGACCTAATGATGCTTTTATTTATATTAGTATAGGAAATATTTTGCAAACTATGGGTGATTATGAAAATGCATATAATTCGTTTATGCAAGCCCAACAAATTTATCCAGAATATAAATATAACTATCTTAACCTAGCAAATGTTGAATATTTTAGAAAAAATTATAAAAATGCAATTGAAAACTATAACACTTTTTTAAGTGCTTATCCTGAACATCAAGAAGCAAATGAAAATTTAGCTAATGTTTATTACGTATCGAATGAGCCAGAAAAAGCTTGTGAAATTTACTCCGATATATACAAAAAGTATCCTACAGCTTTTAAAGATTACACTAATTATGGAATGGCTCTATTTGATACAAAACAGTACCAAGCTGCCTCTGAAATTTTAGAAAAAGCTCTAGAAAATAATCCTGATGATGAAGCTGTTTTAGCAAAACTTGCTCTATCGTACCAAAATATGGATGAAAATGATAAAGCTCTTGCTACTTTTAAAAAAGTTTTTGAAGTAAACCCTAAACTCGCGATACTTAAATTTGATTATGCAAACTTGCTTGGTAATATGGGAAAAAATGAAGAAGCTATTGAACAATATAAAGAGTATTTAACAGCATTTCCTGACGATGCTGATGCTTATAGAAACTTAGGTCTTGTATACAAAAAAATCGATAATAATGAACTTGCTCTTTTCAATTTTGAAAAATCTTATTCAAAAGATTCTTCAAATAATGATACAAAAAAAGAACTTGCACTTTGTTATCATAAAAAGGCTGATTATGTAAATGCCCTTAAATATTATGATATGGCTCTTAAGGCTGAACCGGAAAATTATGAGCTTTTAGCCAATAAAGCTCTTACTCTACATGCAATGGGAAATTACGTTTCCGCAATAGAAATTTATAAGACATTGCTTGATAAACAACCAAATGAAAGATTATCACAAAACCTTATGGCAGCATCTATAGCATATGGATATAATCTTTATGAAAAAGAAGATTATGGTCAAGCAATTCTCTATTTCGAAGATGCAATTGAATTAAATGATAAAGAAGCCTCTGCATATTTTGGCTACGCACAAGCTAATGAAAAGCTTGGATGTAATGAAATAGCGCTTACAAATTACGAAAAAGCAGTTATGCTTGCTCCTGGAAATAGAGATTATAACATCGCACTTAAAGAATTTAGAAATAAAGCAAAACAAGGATCTTCAACAATAAATAATAAGCCATTAGAAAATAAAGAGATAAAAAATACCCAAACTAATAGCAGCGAAGGGCCTCTTTCTTATGAAGATTTAATAAAAAAAGCTGATGAATATTATAATAAACAAAAATATGAAGAAGCTATTGATTATTACACAAAAGCTGTAGTGTTTAAACCTGCAGATAAAGTTACATTATTAAAAATTGCTAATTTGTACCGTCTTTTAGGAAATAACACAAAAGCACTTAGTTTTTATAATAAAATTTTAAGCTTAGATTCTAATAATACAGATGCCCTATTTAATAAAGGTCTAGTATTAGCAAATCAAAAAAATTATGATGAATGTATCGCGTGTTTTGAAAAGGTAATTAAACTTACCCCAGAATT
>CALVAL010000082.1 GCA_944325535.1 Candidatus Gastranaerophilales bacterium | reverse complement strand
CAGGCTTTTTTGTTTTCTCATCGTTCCTCCTTTTTTTTATTATATTCGAAAACTTGCCTACTGATCGATTACGTTTTTAGGGGGACAATTCACCTTGAGCTGTACCTAAATTAAAGTAATTTGTTCCTCCGCCATTTAATAGATATTCTAAAGCTAGAATATGTGCTTGAGCCAAATCTTCTATATCAATATAATCTCTTATACAAGTTCCATCCTTTGTCGGATAATCATTACCGAATATTTTAAATTCTTTTTCAGAGCCAAAGCTCGATTTCAGAATATTTGGAATTAAACTAGTCTCTGGCTCGTGCCAAGGACCGACTCTGCAATCGGAATCCGCTCCTGCCACATTAAAATATCTAAGCCTTACTGATTTAAAATTATAAGCTTTATCATAGTCATCTAAAATATTTTCTATCATTAACTTAGATTTTCCATATGGATTTATTGGATTTTTAGGATGATTCTCATCTACTGGATTGTAATTAGGCTCACCATAAATTGCAGCTGTGGATGAAAAAATTAATTTATTTACATTATGACTTAACATTACATTAAATAGATTAATCGAATTAAATACATTATTTACATAATATTTTTTTGGATTTATACAGCTTTCTGCTACCTGAGAACTAGCAGCAAAATGTATTACAGAATCAATATTATATTCACTAAAAATTTTGGAAATAGCTTCTTTATCTGAAAGTTTTATATTAAAAAATAAAACATCACCGAATTCTTTTATTTTGCTTATTATTTCCATATGTCCAGTAGACAAATCATCAATTACTAAGACATCATAATTATTTGCTAATAATTGTAAAGCACATTGACTACCAATATATCCAGCACCACCTGTAACTAAAATCATATTCTAATTCTCCAATAAAATAAGCTATTATAATTCTAACATTTTGAAAAATAAAAAAACATTTCACAAGAGTATTGAAAAATAATATACAAAATGATATAATACCAATATACTGAATTATTAATATTCCTATTTTGAATAGCTATGAATTTTTCTAATATTAAACTGCTAATAGAGAGTATTCTTAAAATAAATTTTATAACACACGATAAGAACTTTAATCTATCTATTTTCTATACAAACGCTACTTCATCAATTAACAAATAGTTGAAACAAAAATTCTTTTCATCAATAGTTTAAATATTAAAAGAGGACTTTATAATAGAAGTGACACAATTAAATAAATATGGACTATACAATATAGGTAATGAACAAAGTTTTGAAAAAAAAACTGATATAATTGATGAATATATAAAATTTTTTGAAGATTGCAACTCTTTTAATGAGGTAAGAGATTATATCTCTTCCTCATTTGGAAGTTTTGAAGGAGATAAATGGATTGAATATCCTGATTTGAATAAAAAATTATATATGCTAGTTCTAGAGGATAGACTAGAATTTTGTGCATTGAAAAATGACATTCAATATTATGGAAAAGGTTGGATTATAAGAAAAGAAGAAGAGTAGTACAAGGAGAAGTTTAAAATGCCAAGGGGCTGGTGTCCGGAATATTTTTATACAAATCCTCATTTAGAGGAAGAAAAAAGTATTGAAGAAATTTATAGAGAAATACAAATGTATTCAGGGGAGTTTTTTATTGACGATATTCCAAAATATCGAGAACTCACTGATTTTATGATACCTTTGCCGCCTCTTTTATATGAAGGGAAGTTTATAAAAGGAATGTTTTTAAGCGAAGGTGTTGATTATATCCACGCATTATTTCCTAGGATAAATGAACTATTTATTTCTATGGCTTATACTATGTGGTCATCACTACCTTATTCCGAAGCTGCAGAAGTATATCTTTCATGTTATAATAATCCACAACGAGAAGCTTGGTTCAAAAAAGAATACCCTCATAAGGCTGATAAAATTTTTATTCCACTACAAGATGCTGATTTTACGAATGAATATGTTGTAGCGCCAACTTTTGGACAACAAAAAGATATTGATATTCTTGCAATAGCAAGATTTTGTAATGTTAAAAATTTACCAATGTTAATAAAGACATTAATACTTTATGAACAAAAATATGGAGAACGCTTAAAAACCACAATTATCACTGGTATAAGAGACAAACAATATAATGAAGATGAGCTGAAAATATTACATGAACTTGAAGAAATTGCTGGCGGCGAAGAAGAACTAAAAAAATATGTCAACATTGAGGGTTTTGTCCCTTATGGGATGCCGCTAAATACTTTTTATACAAGATCTAAGTTATTTGTTTTAACCTCTATATATGAAGGTAAAAATAGAGCTATAAATGAAGCTAATTTATGTAATACCCCTGTTGTAGTATTTAATGACTTGAGTAAGTATACCCGTGGCAATGATAAAGCTTTTGCTGATGGTGCCGGACTATATGCACCAGAATTCACTCCGGAATCTCTTTGCGATACTATTCATGAAGCATTAACTAACTTAGATAAATTCACCCCAAGAAGAAGTTATTTAAGAGAAAACGGAAGATTAAATTTCTTGAATAAATGTATTGATAGTATTCCTTATTATCGTGAAAATCTACCAGAATATGTTCCAGGTAGAATTCAAGATAACTTATGGTTGGACTTAGCTATGCAAGCTAACTATCAATTAAGTTTTAATCAATTTTTATATGGTGCAAACCCTGCAATTCACCACACTAAACTTCATGAAAAGAAAACTGATATTATGGACTTTTTCAATGCTAGATTTATGATAAAGGAAGGGGCTAAAAGAATTCCAATAAGGAAGGAAGGTACATAGAACATGCCTAAAGTATCTGTTATAATGCCTGTTCACAACGAACCTGAACTAGTCCTAAAATCAGCTATTAATAGCATTTTAAACCAAACTTTTAAAGATTTTGAATTCATTATAATCAATGACTGTTCTGAAAATAATGCAGAAGATATTATTCTATCTTATAAAGATTCTAGAATTAAATATTATAAAAATGATATTAATCTTAAAATTATTAAAACTCTAAATAAAGGTCTAGATATTGCTCAGGGAGAATATATTGCAAGAATGGACGCTGATGATATCTCCTACAAGTATCGTTTGGAAGAACAAGTAAAATTCTTAGATAACAATGCAAATGTAGGACTGTTAAATGCTAGAACGTATATTTTCCCTGCAAACCAGCATATTATGCCACCTATAGAATCTAATGATATTAAATATTTTCTTAGATATTGTGCAAATTGTATTACACATCCTGTAATCATGCTAAGAACAAAAGTTATAAAAGAAAATAACCTAAAATACCAAGAAGATGCATTGCATATTGAAGACTATAAATTATGGCTTGATATTTCTAGATATTCTGAAATATATACTCTGCCAAAAGAACTTATATCTTATCGTAAATGGGAAAAAAGTGTTTCTCAAACTTATGCAATGTTGCAATATATTAATTCACGAAAATTAATATTTACCGAAATCCTTAATGATCTAGAAATAAATAATGAAGATTTAAAAAATTCATATTTTAATTACCTTGAAAATAGATACCTTTCTCCTAGACAATATTTAGAACTAGATAATGTTTTTAATAAAGCATCTCAAAAAATTATTAATAATGTTTCTCAAAATTGGGCATTTTATATTATTAATTCTTTGAAACAACATAGTAATGAATTATATAAAAGCATTCATTGGTAATAATATTATTTTAAAGTTGATATATCTAACTTAAGGGGTTTTTCCTGTGGAGATAAATTTTCTAATCTATCTCTTAAATTTAGAATATAGCCTTTAGCTAATCCTATTTTTTCAAAAATCCCATTATTACATAACTCAATCAACCGAGTTATATGTCTTTGACAATAATCATATATTTCTGGCTCTTTACGCATTAATACTGCTAAATCTGTATGAGCTTTTTTATTATTTTTATAAGCCGATGCAAGTGCCATATTATTTAATTCGTTTTCGCCACCTCTTTCGGTTGGGAATATATGTTCAGTAGTTCCAATTGAGCCGGCAAGCAAATCATACCCTATTTTTTCAGAAGAATTTAACGCCTCATTTACGATAAAAGCTGATAGTGAATCTTTTGAGGTTGGTAGCTCTACTGCAGTTTTATTCATTTGGTTAGCTAATTTTTTATCTTCTAACTTTGATGTGATCTTTTGCAAATCATATATAAAAGATTTTCTTTTAAAAGGATGCTGCATTGGGATTTTATAAATTTTTGCTTTCGCCATTATAAATAAATTATTTAATTCTCTATCATCCTTTAAAGTAGAATTTGATAAAACTTTTGCCATTTGGCGTAAAACATCTGCATTATGAGTTGTTATATTTCTAGGAAGTTTATTTTTACGATTTCTTTTTTTTGATACACTATTTATTTCGTTATCAACAGTTATTTTGTTAATATCATTTGGCTCTATAAAATTATCAACCATTCTTATGAGTGTTTTGATAGTTTTACATTCTGATTTTATATTTCTACTTTTTAAACTTTCAGCAATTCTTCCAAGTTTATACCTAAATTCAGTTATACTAAATGGCAATACAATAGACTTATGCAACATTTTACTTGTATATAATTTCATCAAAGAATCAAATTCTTCTTTCAACTCTGCAGGCATTTCCTTTGATAATTCCCTTAGTTTATCAAAAACGGGTTTTTGTTCTGCCATCAATATTTTATTATGTTTAGGAAATTGCTCATGAATGATCTGCTCTAATGATTTTTTGGGTTGATTTTTAGCTGCATTTTTTAATATTGCCAGCACTTGTTTTTCTACAGAAAATAACGAACTTTGATGTATTTGTAAATATTTTACAATACTTGTTATAGGACCGGAAAATATTTTACTTTTCAACGCATTTTCAAGAACTTGAGGTTCCAATAATGTAATTTCTGAATAAATATCAGGAATTTTATATTGTAATAGTTTTTTTAAATTTGCATCTGGTTGTATTTTTTGTTTAAAAGATATCGTATCTGTAATAATAGAAGATTTTTTTATTTCCGTGTTCTTATCTATACAACATTTATTTTTAATGGTTTGTTGTTGAACTTGGTATTTATTTAAATCTAATGGTAATATCTTCATAATTATTTTTATTAAAACATGTAATATTTTTTTTTGCTACTAAAAAGGGAAAACAAATAAATTGTTTTCCCTTTTAAAAAAACTATGCTGAGACTTTTTGTTTCTTTAATTTATTTTCTTCCCAAATATCAACTAATGTTGAGCAGAAGAAAATACTAGAATAAGTACCTATTGCTATACCTAAAATCATAGCTAATACAAAATCTCTAGTAGTCACACCACCCAAGAAATATAAAGCAAGTAAAGTAATCAATGTAGTTAACGAAGTATTTATACTCCTTGCAAAAGTTTGATTAATACTCGCATTCATAATTTCACCAAATGACATTTTTTTAGAATAATATTTTAAATTTTCACGAACTCTATCAAACACAACAATTGTATCGTGGACTGAAAAACCTATTACGGTTAAAAGAGCTGTAACAAATAAGGCATCTATTTGCACATCATACAAAAGTCCAAGTATTGAAAAAACACCTAGTACAAAAATTGTATCATGTACTAATCCCAAAATCGCAGATAATGCATAATCAAATTGGAAACGGAATGTTAAATATGCAATAATACCTACTAGTGCTAAAGAAAGTGCAATTAAAGAATTTTTAAATAATTCAACACCTAAAGTTGGCCCTACAGATGATACTTGAACTAATTCAGCACCATTAAAATCTTTTGTGATTATATCCGTAATTTTAGCCTGAGTTTCTGATCCATCTTCTATAAATTTAGTTCTTATTGAAAGTATAGATTTCAAATCAGTACTTTCTTGAGAATTCACATGTATGATTTGTAAATAAGGGTTATCAATGCCACCATTTTCAAGATCAGATCTAACTTCGCCTAATTTATCATTTGAAATATCCTCTTTCACACCATATTGTAACGTTGTCCCGCCTGTATAATCAATACCAACTTTCAATGGTGTATGAGTAGGATAAGTAATTGTTGAATAAATCATTGCAACAATACCTGGCAATAACAGACAAGCTGATAACGCTAAAAATATAAATCTATTTTTTACTATATCTAATTTTAATTTCATTTCATTATCCTCACACTTATTAATCTAAAATTCCGAACTTAGCTTTTTCACGCTTAGTTTCAACAGCCTGAAATCCTTCATTAATTTCATCTTTTCTAAGTCCGAATAGCTCAGGATGTTGCAATTTTCCTGTTCCAAAAATCAAGTGCATAAAATTCTTTGTAATTGTGATTGCACTGAACATTGAAACAATTACACCTACTGCAAGTGTTAATGCAAAACCTCTTACAATACTTGTTCCAGAGCAATATAGAATTGTACAAGTGATAATTGTAGTCATGTTAGAGTCAAAAATACTTGTAAAAGCTCTATCAAACCCAGAATTGATAGCAGTAAATAAAGTTCTGCCTGCTCTCAATTCTTCCTTTGTTCTTTCAAATATCAAAATATTTGCATCAACTGCCATACCTATACTTAAAATAAACCCTGCAATACCTGCTAAAGTTAATGTAATTGGAATTGCTTTAAATAGAGCAAATAATATAAGTCCATAAATAATCAGTGCTAAATCAGCAATAAGTCCAGGAGCTCGATAATATATTGCCATAAATAACATTACAAAACCAAGACCAATTGCACCAGCTACTTTTGATTTTGCAATACTGTCAGCACCTAATGTTGGTCCTACAGTATTTTCTTCAATAATTTTTGCCGGAATTGGTAATGCCCCTGCATTTAATAAATCAACCATCTTTTTAGCTTCTTCATATACAAAGCCATTATCACCACCTGAAATTTGGGCTCTTCCACCAGTTATAGCTTCTCTAATTACAGGTGCAGATTGTAACTCGCCATTAAAGAAAATAGCCATTGGCTGACCAACCAACTGTTTTGTTAAATCAGCAAACTTTTTAGTACCTTCATTGTTAAATTCTAAATCTACAACCCACTGTCCGTTTTGAGAATTTGTACTCAAATTAGCTCTTGAAAGATCTTTACCGGTAAGTCCAGTAGCTTCCCATTCAGCTTCACCATCTTTCATAACAGGTTTTCTAAAATCAAGTTCTGCTGTTTCTCCTAAATATGCTTTTGCTTGATTCAAATCTGAAACGTCTGGGATTTCTACTACAAGACGTCTGTCACCAGCTCTTTGTACAACAGTTTCAGATACACCTAACTTATTTACACGATTTTCAATAGCAAATTGCAAACTAGCCATCATATCAGGCGTAATTTGAGCTATTGTATTTGTAGTCTGAGCCTCAAGAACCAAACGAGAGCCACCAACTAAATCCAAACCTAATTTTGTAGGCTTTACAAATATTGTCACAATTGATGCTATGACAATAAGTACGATTGCCCAAAACATTAACAGTTTATTTTTCATTTATATACTCCTTACTAAATTAATTCTAATTTTACCCCAAATCTTAAAAATTCATCTTACCCTATTGACTATATTGAATCTAGTGTAAATATTAATTCTGCCTTCTCAGCTTTAGTTAATTCCACTAAAGGTCTTCTAACATAATCCTCAATTATTCCTCTATATGCTAAGGCAGCTTTTACCGGAACTGGATTTGGAGCCATAAACAATTTTTTAAATATAGGATATAATTTTTGATGCATATTTCTTGCTGTTAGAAAATCACCTGTTTTAAAGTTTCTAATCATTGATTTTATTTCTTTGCCAAATAGGTGAGAAGCAACAGAAATAACACCATGAGCCCCTACTGACATCATTGGTAATGTTAAACTATCATCGCCAGAATATATTGCAAAATCTTTAGGACAATTCAACATCAAATCTGTAATTACATCCATATCACCAAAGCTTTGTTTAAGAGCAACTATATTTTGATATTTTCTTGCAAGAGCTTTAACAGTATCTACTGACATATTAACACCAGTTCTTGATGGAATATTATACAAAATTATAGGCAAATCTACAGCTTCTGCTACAGCAGAAAAATGTTCAATCATTCCTGCTTGAGATGGCTTA
>CALVAL010000081.1 GCA_944325535.1 Candidatus Gastranaerophilales bacterium | reverse complement strand
AAATGACACCTTGTGAATACAGAGAATACCTTGCAATGTCCTACTGACCGATTACGTTTTAGTGGGGACAATTCATACCTGCCCAACCAATTAATGTTTATGTAAGCATCAACAAATTCAAAATACTCATTTATTACTCATGGGGGGAAAATTAGTTTGTTGAGTAAAATAAGGTTATTTTTTAGAAAAATGAAATTTTAAAGTGAGTAGAAAAAGAGTAATATGAGTAATTTCAAATTGGAATATTTAATCAACTTTCGACTGCCAGTAGTTTAGTGTTTTTGCCAACCAACGTTTGAAAAACTTCCGAGTAAATTACTAAAAAAAGTACTCTCTCTTCATCATAATTTATATAAATACTAAAAAAGACTTCCTTTCAGGAAGTCTTTTAAAATCTGGGGCGGAAGGATTCGAACCTCCGAGATGCCTGGACCAAAACCAGGTGCCTTACCACTTGGCGACGCCCCAACGGACTACATCTATTATAATAAAATATCAATATTTATTGTCAAGAAAAAATTATTTAAAAAGAAAAATTTATTGCTAAAAGTCCGACTCTTATAGAAGTCGGACTATATTTATAAGATAATAGGAGGATTATTAATCTCTAGACATTTGCCACAATACATCACCAGCGATTGCTGCTAGGGCTGCAAATTTTCCAAATTTATGAACTCCTGACATTGTGAAATTTTTACAAGTATTGAATGGATTTAAAGCTCTTAAAATACCTGCACCAGCTATAGCTGCTCCATAACCGGCAAGCCCTGCTGCAACTCCTTCAGCGCCTCTTCCTATATAACCACCGACTTTTTCTATTCTATCTTTTCCTGCTTTATTATCCACAGTTGTTCCGAATAAATAGCTTAAAGTTTCTTCTGAATATTTGTCATGGTATTCTTTTTTACCTAAAAATTCTTTATTGAAACCATGCATAAATGCTGTTTCACCATATTTTTTAATATCATTTCTTAGGTCTACTTGTTCATTAGCGATTGGTGATATTAGAGTAGTATATAATTCTTCGATGTGTCTGTTGACACTTTCTGCGACATTCATTTGAGAACTATTTTTCTTAAAATAGTCGGCATATTTTGTGTAAATTACTTGTTTTAGTTTATCATATTCTTCACAAATTCCGTCTTGGTCTCCTTCAACGATTTTATCATGTAGACTTCTTATCTGACTTTTTATTCCATTGTCTACCATTGATTGTTCAAATAGTGCTTTATCATGATTCTTTACAGCTGCTGTTTTGTTTTCAAGCATTAAATTATGCATTGCACTACTATGCTCAAATTGTGCTTTTTCAATATTCTGATAAGCTTGATTCATTTGACCCATAAATGTAGGATTCCACATGCCCATCATTCCCATAGAACCCATTCCCATCATAGTTGGATTATAGTAAGAACCATATGAACTATAGTCCCCTACTCCACCTAATCCGAGAGTGTTCATATATGGATTGTAACCTATTCCTGTTATGCCAAATGGATATGACATAATGACCTCCTACGAAAGTTTTATTAAACTAACCTTTTTTTACCTTACATATAAATAAAGTTTTTTATCTAAAATAAATTGATATTTTTAAATCATAAATTTACAAAACTTTACAAATTAAAAATACTAAAATTGAATAATATTAATATCTTTGTAAAAATAATAATTATTTTGTTCAAAAACATTCATAAACTCTTAATTTTGTTGTATCATGGTGATAAATTATTATTAGTGGGGAGCTATAATGGAGATTAAGGCAAATAATTTAGTAAAGATATATGGTGATAGAAGTGTTGTAAATGATATTTCTTTTTATATGAATAAAGGAGAGGTTGTATGTCTGCTAGGACCTAATGGGGCTGGTAAGACAACGACGTTCTATATGATTGTTGGCTTAGTCAAGCCTAATAAAGGTTCTGTTTATATTGATGATAAAGAAATTACAACCTGGCCAATGAATTTGAGGGCGAAAGCTGGTATTGGTTATTTGCCACAGGAAAATTCAATTTTTAGAAAATTGACAGTAGAAGAAAATATAAATCTTGTACTTGAGATGAATGATAAGCTTACAGTTGATGAAAAAAAGAAAAAGCTAGAAGAGTTGTTGACAGAATTTGGGGTTATGAAGCTAAGAAAAGCTCCAGCAGTAGCTTTATCTGGTGGAGAAAGAAGGCGTGTAGAAATAGCAAGAGCTCTTGCCGCAAGTCCTGATTTTATGTTATTAGATGAACCTTTTGCAGGGATTGACCCTATTGCAATAGGTGAAATTAAGGATAATATTAGAAAAATATCAGAGGATAAAGGTTTGGGTGTTTTAATTACAGACCACAATCCAAAAGCTACTTTGTCAATTACTGATAGAGCGTATGTAATTTTTGATGGAAAAATTAAAATTCAGGGTAAAAGTATTGATGTTGCTAACGACCCTGTCGCAAAAGAATTTTATTTAGGAAAGGACTTTAAACTTTAGTATGAAAAAAATGTTTACTGTCTATGATAGATATATTTTTACTCAAGTTTTAGTAACTACAATTGTTGCAATATTATTATTTACTATAGTTTGGATAGCCCCAGAAATGCTACTAAATACTATAAAGAAAATTTTAGCGCATGAGTATACTGTAAAAACAGGTGTATTAGTTTTAATATATGAGTTGCCTAAAATTCTAGGGAAAGCATTCCCTGTTGGTTTATTATTAGGTTCGCTGTTTACTTTTGATAAGTTGAGTAAGGATTCCGAGCTTACTATATTTAGAGCTGTAGGTATGTCTTTTCATAGAATACTAGCACCAGTTTTAGTCTTGAGCTTTATTGTTACTTATCTATGTTTTGTAACATATGACAAATTGATTCCTTATTCTTGCCAAAAATTACAGGATATTAAAGGTGGTTCGACTTTAACCCAGTATATTTATACAAAAAAAGATGAAAATAATTATCCAGAACAAGCAGTTGTTGTTTCAAGATTCTTTCAAGATGCGATGTCTGATGTTATAGTTATGAATTTTTCAAAGCAAATTTTTAATGATTTACATGGACTAGAAAATATATTAGTTGCAAAAACTGGTTATAAAGGACATAATTCGGAAGGAAACCCAAGCTGGGTATTAAAAGATGTTACTTCATATGATATAAATGAGGAAGGTATCTTTAAAAGAATAACCCACAAGGATAGAGTTGATATTTTAAATGGTGATGATGCTGATGAAGCATATACTATAATGATAAATTCAACTAAGCGGGATCGAGATATTGATAATAAAAATTTGCATCATTATGTGAAATTGCTAAAAAAAGCTAATTTAGATGAAGATTATCGGTTAATGGCGAATAAATACTATCAAAGATTCTTCCATCCATTTGTTTGCGTATTACTTGCTGTTATGGGGTGTTTATTAGGATTTAGCAAGCCAAGAGAACAAAGATTAATCGGTTTTACAATAGCAATAGGATGTATTTTTGTTTATTATATAACTCTGCCATTTTTTGATTTACTTGCTGAAAAAGGTGTTTTACATCCGTTGATTACCGCAGCTTTTCCACCAGTTGCATTCTTAATAGCAATTATTATGTTCTATAAAACGAGGGATTTATAATATGAAAAAATTTTTATTGATGGCTTTATTATCTATAACAACAGTTGCATTTGCAGCTGCGCCAATTGATGTTAATTATTCAGATGGAATTTACCATATTGTCTTATCAGGAGATAAGATAAAAAAACAAATACAGTTTGTTTCATCTCCAACGTTAATAACAAATAGAGAGGCTCATAATAAATCAGGCTCTCTTTTGACAATAAATGCTGGATTCTTTGATCCAAAGAATCAAAAATCTATGTCATATGTTGTAAATGATAGTCAGACTGTTGAGGATCCTATTTTTAATGAAAATATAATGGCAAATCCTGTATTAAGGCAAAATATGAGCAAAATTTTAAATAGAACAGAATTTAGAGTATTAGATTGTGACAGTAAATTAAAATATGAAATAGCACAGCATAATTCAAAAGTAGATTTTTTATGCTCTATTCAAACTTCTGCCCAAGGCGGTCCTCAGCTTTTACCTAATTTAAGATTAGAAGAAGAATTTTTTATAGTAAAAGATGAAGAAGGTAATGTAATTAGAGAATCAGCTTCAGTTCTTCATAAGACGCCAAGAACATTAATAGGTATAAAAAATCTAGAAAATGCAAAGCAAGAAGTGCATATTTTTATAGTAACAAATGAACATCCAATGGATATTTATGAGGCAAGAGATTTATGTGCTAGCTACGGGCTAGATACTGCTATGGCATTTGATGGTGGAAGTTCTACTTCGTTAAATTATAAAAAAATAAGTGTAGTTTCAACTGAAGAAAATAGTACAGGGCGTGGACTCAAGTCTTTTATGATAATTAAGAAGAAATAAAAAGTCTATTTAGATATCTTTTCAAACTTTATTTCATATCCAAGCTCATTAAGTATTATATCTAATTCATTAAAATTAGCAGTACCTTTTTTTAGCTTAGTAGATAGATTTTGCACAGAATAATCTTTTCCTTTTTTGTCTGCAATACATTTTGCTAGATATGTAAGTGTTACTGCATTTTCAAATGCTAATTTACGTATTTCATTTCCGATATTCATATTTTAAATTTATAACAATATTTAACATTTTAAAATATAGTTTAAAATATTATTGATAAATGTTAAATAATATTTTAATATTTAAATATAGATTTAAAAAATTTAAGAAAGGATATATTATGAGTGAAAAAACGATAAATGATTTTTATGCCATTGTAAGTACATTTGATCTTATACTTTATGCTTTAAAATGGCAATGTTTAGAATATGAAGATAGTTGGAAATATAATTCAATTATAAAAATATTAGATTCTGTTATATTAAAATTAAAATATTTTGGGGTAAATAATATAGGTTGTATCGATGAATAGTATTAAATAGTAAAAAAGTCCGAATCGAAATTTTCAATTCGGACTTTTTGATAAAAGATATCAAACTACTTGATTTCAACAGTAGCACCAGCAGCTTCAAGTTGTTTCTTGATAGCTTCTGCTTCATCTTTTTTAACGCCTTCTTTAACAGCTTTAGGAGCGCCATCAACTAAATCTTTAGCTTCTTTTAAGCCAAGACCTGTGATAGCTCTAACTTCTTTAAGAACAGCGATTTTCTTATCAGCTGGAACTGAAGCTAAGATAACGTTTACTTCAGCATCTGCATCTTCAGCAGGAGCAGCAGCTGCAGCAGGAGCAGCAGCAACAGCTACAGGAGCAGCTGCAGATACGCCGAATTTTTCTTCCATAGCTTTTACTAATTCAGCAGCTTCTAATAAAGTTAATTTTTCGATTGATTCTAAGATTGATTCGATACTCATTTTAATTTCTCCTTTTATTGTTTTTGTTTAATTGTAATACTTTTTAGCATAATTTTTTATGCAGCTTTTTGATCTCTAACTGCTGCAATAGCTCTAACAAGAGATGACATAACAGCATTGACAGAGTTTGCGATACCAGATGCAGGTGAGTTGATGCAACCAAGCATTTTTGCGTAAATTTCTTCTTTTGATGGAAGATTTGCAAGAGCTTTTGCTTCTTCTGCTGACATCAATGTTCCGTCCATAGCTGCAGCAATTATTTCACCTTTTTTAGTATCTTTGATGAATTGTGATAAAGCCTTTGCAGGTGCTACCTGATCTTCAAAACCAAATGCTAATGCGATTGGTCCTTTTAGAGTTTCTGCTAACACTTCATATTGAGTGCCTTTAATAGCAAGTTTTGCAAGGGTATTTTTGGTAACCATATAGTCACCACCGTCTTTTTGAAGAGATCTTCTTAATTTTGTGATTTCTTCAACACTTAGCCCTTTGTATTCGGTAACAATTACAACTTGTGCTTTATCAATTTTTTCTTTGATAAGATTTACCTTATCAGTTTTGAAAGCTTTTGTTGACATTCTTTGCTCCTTTTTTCATACAACCCCAAGTATTTACTTAAGGTGCTTTTATATTTTTCGACCTATTTTCATACTAAAAAGATTTTGCAATCTTTCTTTTAATCGCAAAACCTACACATTCTAGCTATTTATATTTTATCTATTTAGCTTAGGCTTCTTTACTTACTTGTATTCCACCCTGGTGTAATCTCGGCTAGCTTGGTATACAATTTAAATCCTAACAACGGATACTAACTGTCTGCGATTATTAATCTGATTTTAGCAATAAGAAAATGTTATGTCAAGTCTATTTCTTAATTGCTGTTATTACCGTCCAAGAACCTATTTTATCTACTTGAAAGTTTTTGTAGTTCTCATTTAGTTCTTTTATTAGCATATTTTTTATATGGGAGAATGTTAAAAACATTTCCGGTATATTTTGGTTAGTTTTATTTTGATTTACAAAATTTTCATCGAAAAATGATACACTGTCTAGAAAAATAACTGAAATTTTTTCATTAGTTTTTATGCTATTTAGTATTTTGTTAGGAGTATCAAGATACTCAAATCTGTTGATTTTACTTATAAAAAGAGAATTTTTATTTTTTAAATCTGTATATCTTTCAAATCGATTAGGCTCATAATATGTAAATATAATGGTTTCAGGCTCTCTTATTTTTATAATTTCTCCTATTATTTTATGTCCTTCACTACGTGGAGTTTTAGTTACATAATAAGGTGTAAAAAAAGAGCCAATATGAATGCTTATAAATATTGTTAGTAATGCTGTGCCAACTATCTTTAATTCATTAAAGCCTATAGAGATTAGCAGTATTAGTATCGGTAATATTTCTATTGAATATTTGGTGATGAAAACAATTTTTCCTAAGATTGCTAGACTAGATAGCAATACAATTGTGAGTAATGAAATTAAGCTTAAAGCTTTTGCTTTTTTTATTCCAACGCTCATCGCTAATACAGCTATTAATGTAGGTATAGTAAGCCATAAGCTTAAATCTTTATTGTAAAAAAACACAGGGGGTGCATTTACATTGTTAGTTAGAATTGGAGAAAAATAGTCACTGAATAAGAATAATATATTTGTATATGAAAAACTTCCCCACCATTGTGATGATGGTAACATCTTTAATATATTAATGCCAAAAGGTATTGTACATAAGAATATTGTTATTATTACTGCAAAAGTTCTTTTTGAGAGGATTTGTTTTTTTAGTACTACATATAAAAAATTGAGAAAGACGTAAATTATTCCAAGATTATGAGTGAGGATTATTAGAATATTTGAAATTAAATACATAGATAGATTAAATTTGTTATTTAATTTTAATAATCTTATTGTAAATAAAAGTGAAATAGCAGAAATAAGGAATAATAAAGAATAGAATCTTACTTCTTGCGAGTAATATATTAAAAATGAAAGTGTAGAGGTTATTACAGCAGATATAATTCCTATTTTTTTAGAGTATTCTTTGCCTACTAAATACATAATTGGAATTGCTAAAAATCCAGGTACTACCGAGCTTAGTCTTAATATGAAGTCTGAAAAATATGAAAAAGGCTTTAGATAAATGTAGTATAGTGGCATATGACATTGTAAAAGTATTTCGTTAAAAAAGCCATCTTTGAAAGGAGTATTAGCTACATACCAGCTAACATATTCGTCATTCCAAAGTCCCTCAGGCTTGTTGATAAAAGTTAGTCTAAGAATAAGACCTATTATCGTAATAAAAAACAACTTGCTCCCCTTTTCATATTTATATATAATATTTTACATGACAAAGCTTATTATTCAAATCCCATGTTTTAATGAAGAGCAAACTCTCGCAACAACTATAAAGGATTTGCCGAATTCTATTGAGGGCGTTGATGAGATAGAAGTTTTAGTAATTAATGACGGCTCCACAGATAGATCTTCTGAAATAGCTAAGAACTTGGGGGCTTTTGTATATGAAATTAAGCCTAATAAAGGTCTCGCTAATGCTTTTAGAGCAGGAATTCAAGAATGTTTGAAGCGCGGGGCAGATGTTATTGTAAATACAGATGCAGATAACCAATATTGTGCAAATGATATTGTAAATATAGTAAGACCAATTATAGAGCATAAAGCTGATATTGTAATTGGAGCAAGAGATATTTCTTCTATTGAAGAATTTTCTATATTTAAAAAGTTTTTTCAAAAAATGGGATCAGCTGTATTAAGATTACTTTCTTCAACAAAA
>CALVAL010000080.1 GCA_944325535.1 Candidatus Gastranaerophilales bacterium | reverse complement strand
GTCCGAGGAGAGGTAGCACCGTAGGTGCGCTACCAAAGAAAAATTGAAAACTGAATATCGGGATGTAGCGCAGCTTGGTAGCGCACCTCGCTTGGGACGAGGGGGTCGCACGTTCGAATCGTGTCATCCCGACCATTTTAAAAAGAAGCCTTATAAAAGGCTTCTTTTTTTATGAAAATTTTAGCAAAAATTTTTATGTTTGATTTTTACTTTAATATGAACAATACCAATATATCATTTAAATCAAATATACGTTTTATTGATAGAAACACATATAATAAATTAAAAAAAGTCAATTATATAACATTTTGGCATGATGCACCTAACATATTAAAAGCCAAAGAATTTTATTCTGAGGGAATAAAAACTTGCACCGCAGGAGGGGTAATAAATTCTCAACAAGAAGCTGCAGGTTTCCATATTTTAGATGATAAAATAAATAAAAAAAATTTTAATACCATAATCACATCTTTATTTGAATCGATAAAAAAACCAAATCGAGCCTTACTTATCGGAAGTAAAGAGTTGAAAGATGATGTATATTCTATAGAACAATTTAAAAAATTTAAACAGATTTTTCAAAAAAAAATAAAAAATGTAAGCTTTTTTGAACAACATATGTTTGAAAATTCTCAGACACATTACCATTATGATTCAAGAACAGACACTTGGACATTATTTTCAGAATATCAGAAAAAACCTAATGGAAACCACTTTCAGATAAAAAATTTAAACAGACTAAAAGAATGTTTCAAAAATATCTCAATAGCAGAAGGTGATAAACTTTTTATTTGTAATAAAGAAATCACAACCAAAGAAGCTCCAGAAATATTTAACAATTAAATCAAATATCTTTAACTTTCGGACCATTCAATTTGTTATATAAATCCATAATATATTTATCAAACTTTTTCCCTTTAACTAGAAACTTAAACACTTCAGCAACAAATTCACGCCCATCTTTTTTAGATATTGAATATTCTGATACATCCTTTTTTATTTTATTTAAATCAGCGCCTTGCCAAATATTTATCCTTTCTTCTAATGTTGGAAGGTTTTGAAAATGAAGCCAATGTCCTACTTCATGAAACAAAGCATCAAATTTTTCATCTTGAGGTTTATTAATATTGGATTTTGAAATATACAAATATAACTTATTAAATATTTTTACACAACTTGATTGTTCAATAAACTTGGGTCTAAAAGCAAAATCCTTAGGCAAATTATCGACTTTTGAGGATAGAATTTTGAGTCCTTCTTGCTTGTATTTTGTAGTTTTAGGATTATTTTTATTAAAACAAATAAGCGTATTATAAATGATTTCATTTTTTACTTTAGCTAAATTTGCACAAATTTTCATATCTGAAATACCTCAGAAGAAGAATGTTTCAAATCATGCTTAGCTTCTTTTACTGTACATTCCAAATTTTTTACTAACACCCCTGAAATATATGGAACAACATTATTATATCCAGCCGCCTTTCCACTTTCAGAAAGCAAAAGCTTACCATCTTTATACTGTCTTTTTAAATTTTTATCAAAATATTTTGAATCCAAACTACCACCTTCTGCAAAATATTCACCATCTTTTTTTGTAAAATAAATACTATCACCTATATGAACAGCAGAACCCTTTTTATTATGAGCAAAACCTAATGGTATAACTTTTACTTTTTCCTTTTTCTCCAAAACTTTTTTTATAATAGAAGATACACCAGGCTGAAACTTATATTCCATTGGTAAGAAAAATAAAGTAGCTAATGTTCCTTCTGGAAATATAAAAAGATTTATTTTATTATCTATAAATTCTTGAGTTAATTTTTTTAATGTCCCAGAATTCTTTTGCTTATTATTTTTAGTATCAAAACCTACTTCAACTGGCGTTACTCCAAACCAACGATATTGTTCACCTTTATCACTTTGCTTGTTTAAAATATTTATATTTGCTAACACTTTACTACGAGGACAAGTCTTAGCTAATCCATTGTAAAGGTATTCCCGATATAAAAGCGTATTAAAAAATTTCGCAGCTTGGGCATCCTTGCTCTGGTGAATAGTATGATTCATTATAAAAATTGCAGGTTCTAAACTTTTTGCAATATCTAATAACTTACCTGACTCAACATTAATTTCTATAGGAAATTTACATCTTTTTCTAATTAATTTATAAACATACTCAATATAATCTGCGGAGTTTACATCAATCATTTTATATGCAAAATTATTTATCGCACCAAAAGATGGGGCAGAACCATATCTGCTCTGCCCTTTCTTGTTATAAAAACTATAATTTAAATTATACCCAGTTGGTAAAATCATTCATTTTCCTACCTAGCAATCACAGCTATCATCTTCACGTTGAGCAGCTGGAGTATCACACATATTATCGCAGCAAGAATCACAAGGATTTGCACCGTCGTCATTACCTTTTATAATATCTTCTGTCTTTCTTGATTCAATTGCCTTATCAGGTCTTGAAATACCTTTAACAAAAGTATCTGCTGCTAAAGCAGAACCTGCAACTGCAAAAAGACCAGTAGCAGCTTTTTTTGCAACTTGTTGTTTGTTTCCGAATGTTGTTACACCAATAGCACTAATTTTCATAATCTTCCTTTCTTTTCACCCCTTAAGAAGGGAACTTCACACTATTTCTTACCTTAATAATTTTTGAGATTACAGGAATTACGCACGCAGATAGCAAGCATATTTTCTTTACACACACTAGCGGCCTTGAACATATCTGCGTACAATAATCTCGAATAGTGGGATAAGAAGTTCTTTGCGCACTTGTTGAATTCGCAAACTGTATTCTTGCTCCATAGCTTAAATTATCTATACCCTGTATTCTCATATTCTAAGCATGATTGTAGCATATGTTTTAACGCTCGCAAGAAAAGTATATACTATTTTCATAAAAATTTACAAAATAAATAAAAAAAAGATTTACTTTTTATCCTCATTAGCAATTTGCTTCTCTAGAAGTTTATTCAAAATTAACGTACCACCAGCTAAAGATGAAAAAATAATAGGAATTCTATAAATAGCTTTCATATTTTTTGTCAAAGCACTTGATGTCGATAAAAATAATAATGGTAATAAAGTATCATTCAACAAATATTTAGTTGTATGATCAAGCCTTTTATCAAATTCAATATCTTTAGCTAAATCAATCGCATCCATTCCAACTAGCCCAGAGGAAAAGAATTTCATTTTTGGCATACCTGTAACACTTGAATAAAGGACATCTACAGTATCTTTATCCGCATATTTTACCAAATTGTTTTCTAAATATACATTTAACTTATCTTGATTATTTTCAACTTTAGAATACTTAGGCTGCTTAAAGTTTGTCTTTGAAAGTAAATAATCTGCTCCTAAAGCTCCTAAAACGCCCAATGCTGTAGATGTAAAACCTGCAATTAATTCCTTTACTATAGATTTTGTATAATTTATAGTAGTCCCAAATTTCATACCATTAATTTTATTAGAGATATCTGATACAAATTTCTCATAAATTTTATTTTTAACAATCTTATTACCAATTGCATGATTAGTAATGAGCCCCGCTGCTGCTCCTGCTAATACTACTGTATCCTTAATTAGAAAACGTTTTTTATACTTAGGAGATGCGTTTTTATAATCTTTATGAGTTTTATAAACTCCGCTAGCAAGAAAAATACTCGCTGAAAGCGATGATGAGTTTAAAAATTTATCTAAATGATTGGAATATCTCATAATTTTATAAAACCTGTAAAAATAATTTTTAACAGCTATAGAATTATATAATATAATAAAGTTGTCTATGAAAAAGATTTTTTTATATTTAGTACTGATACTTTTATCACTGACAATGATTCTACCATTCTTTGTCATGTTTTTTATATCTCTTAGCGGAAATGAAGACATTTTAAAAAATATATCAAGCATTAATTTGTCATTATTTGAATACAAAAATGTATTTGCCTCAATTCCTGTTATAAAATATTTTCTAAATAGTATCATTGTAGCATTTTTTACTACTATTGGTCAGGTAATTACATCAGCATTAGCAGGTTATGGATTTGCAAGATTACATTTTAAATACAAAGATATTCTATTTTTCATAATAATTTTAACTATGATGGTACCACCTCAAGTAAATATAGTGCCATTATTCTATCTAATGAGCAAACTAGGATGGATAAATTCATATCAAGCACTTATTGTTCCAGGAATATTTGGGGGATTTGGAATATACATGATGAGACAATATTTTTTGAGTTTTTCAAAAGAAATTGAGGATGCTTCTAAACTTGACGGATGCAATGAGTTACAGACTTTTTATAAAATAGCACTGCCCTGTGCCATGCCTGCTATTGCTACATTGAGTATTTTCACTTTTGTTATGACCTGGAATAGCTTTATGTGGCCTCTTATTGTAACTAATAGTGATAGTATGAGAACATTAACTGTAGGACTGACTATTTTCAAAGGTTCTTTTAGAGAAATTACAATGTGGGGTGAATTAATGGCAGCATCATTTATTTGTGCAATTCCTGTTATAATAGTTTTTTTAATTGGAAAAAAATATCTAATCAACAATCCTATGAATGGTGCAATAAAAGAATAGCAAAAAATTTTTTTATAAGTTTTGTTTTCGATATGATAAACTTTAAAGCGCATTTAATTGATAGCACACAAATAAAAGAAAAATATAACGAAAAATACATAGACAAGAAAGTAAATCTAATCGAACTCAACCCTCAAAATAAAAAAGATATGTTTACTCTTAAAGAAATTGGGGCTGATTGGAATTACGGCTACTCATTAGCAAAAGAAATCCACACTGATGCCTTGAATATGATATACTCTCCTAAAAAAACTACAAGCATTCCTAAATTTTATGCTCTAACGAAACAAATGAAAGATTTTAAAACTCCTAAGATAAATGATATTTTAGCTTTAGCTGAAATAGAAGAAAAGTCAAAAAAAGTTGTAGAAATAGTTTTTTTACAAGTAAATCCGGAGTATAATTATTATTCATATACTCCAGATTTTAAAAAGATAGGCACAGGATTTTTAAACAGCTTAAAAAAAATATTCGAAGGAAAAACTCTAACCCTACAAGCAGCATTTGATGCAGTAAAATTTTATTTAAAAAATGGATTTAATTATATTGATAAAAATAGTTTAACCATGTATTTTGAAAACCCAATAAAAGATATTACCAAAAAGCTTTAGGCATCATTCTTTTATATGTCCAAACTTCCACATTATCATAAGTTAAATCAAAATTAGAAGCTAATTTTTCATCAACACCAATAGCTTTAATAGGAATATTGACTATTTCACTAGCCTTTTTAAGTTTTTCATAACCTTGAATTATATCTTCTACTTGTGTATCATCTCCAAAATGAGTATTAGAAATAAACCCTGAAAACTTCTTCCATTCACGTTTTTCAATACCCTCAGAAAAAGTCACATATTCTACAATATTATCAACAGCTGATGTCTCAAATTTTGCAGTATTTACCACAAGATAAATTTGTAAATTAGATTCATTTTCTATATTATTTAAAATATCTAAAATATCTAATCCTCCTGCACCATATCCAACATCAATGATTATATCTCCACTATTAGAAAGACAATTAGTCTGTGCAGATGTTACATAACTTGCAGCCTCACCAAGACCAAAATTATCAGGTTGAGTAACAACATTAATCCCCATACCTTCTAAATCCTTTATAATTGGTCTTAAGGTATAAGCTGGTTCTACCGTATCTAAATCAACTAACGTTATAGGCCTATTAATCGCAGCATATTGTCTTGCGCGATTAATTGACGTTTCAGATTTTCCACTAGCATATGCTCCTGCATAGACTTCTACAACTCTCAAGATTTACTCCTTAAACATATATTCTACTTCTAAAGGACTTAGCTTTATTTCTTTTACTATTTTTTTATCACAAGGAATAATAAAAGAAATTTTATTTGCAGCTGCTTTTTTGTCTTTTTTCATAATTTCTACAAGTTTTTCTATTGGATATTCTTTTTTAAGCGCCCTAAATCCATATTTTTCAAGAAGTTCGATTGACAGGCGATAATAAGAATAAGTTATATATTCTTTTTTATAGCTCCAATTAATTATAAAAAACATTCCATAAACTACTGCCTCACCATGGGTATATTTTTTATATTTTGTAATAGTTTCCAATGCATGAGCAAGAGTATGACCAAAATTAAGAATTTTTCTAAGCCCCCCCTCTTTCTCATCTTGATTTACCACCGCAATTTTAAGTTTTAGACAATATTCAATCATTCTTATAATAGTTAGAGGCTCTTTTTGTAAAATTTTTTCACACCCAAGAGTTAGAAATTCAAACAAATACAACTGCATTTTATATCCGCAGCTATTCTCAATAAAAGCATATTTTAAAATTTCTCCCAGACCTGACTTAAATTGTCTATCATCAAGAGTGTTCAAAAAGTTTATATTTATAAAAACAGCTTTTGGCTGATAAAAAGTACCAATTATATTCTTTGCTTCTTCTAAATCAATTGCTGTTTTACCACCAACTGATGAATCTACCATAGAAAGCAATGTTGTAGGAATTTGAATAAAATCAATTCCTCTCATATAAGTCGATGCAACAAATCCTGTCAAATCGCCTACAACTCCACCACCTATAGCAATTAGAATATCTTTTCTTGTAAGTCCTAACTCAATAGCTTTTTTAGTAATCTTAAGATAATTCTTTATATTTTTTTGTTTTTCTCCATCTTTCAGAACAAAAATTTCGTTTTCATCAAACTCAAAAGAATCACGATATAAATCATAAACTTTTTTTGAAATAATTATTAACTTTTTTTTACCATTAGTATATTCTGCAATATTTTTATTTAATTCATTAATTGCAGAATCAGAAATTTCTATCGGATACTCTTTTTCATTACTTATTTGAACTCTAAGAGTTTGCTTCATCTAAAATAATCCTTATAATCTCATTTTCACTAAGCATACTTGTATCTATAGTAAAATGTGCTTTTTGATAGTTTTCTTCTCTTTTATTCAAAAGATTTTTCAGAATTTCTTTTGGATTTTCTTTTTGTAACAACGGTCTTGTACTATCCTGTGATATTCTATAATATAGTACATCAAGGTCAGATTTCAAATAAAAAACTTTCCCAAACTTCAAAAGAGTCGCTCTATTATCAGGATTTTCAAATGCTCCGCCACCGATTGAAATAATTTTATTAGCACCTGAACATACCATTTTGATAGTATCATATTCAAGTTTTCTAAAATAATCTTCTGAATATTCTTCAAAAATTTTACTAATACTCATACCTTGAGTCTTTTCAATAACACTGTCTGTATCAATCAAAGTATAATCTTTTAAAACCTCCGCAAGCAACTTCCCTATAGTAGTCTTTCCACTTGCAGGCATACCAACTAAGACAATATTATGACTCATAATGAGCCTTCATTTCTACAAAATTGTCACCACCATATTTAGCCAAAAGTTCATCAGCTAAAATTATGGCAATACGAGCCTCTGCAACAACAGCACAAGCCGGTACAGCACAAGTATCTGAACGTTCAAAATGAGCACTTGCAGGCTGCATATCTTTTATATCCACGGTAGAAAGAGCCTTTCTCATGGTAGGAATTGCTTTCATAGTACCCTTTATAACCAAAGCCTCACCATTTGTCATACCACCCTCAAGACCGCCTGCGTTATTTGTCTGTCTATAAGTAGCTTTATGCTTTACAAAAATCTCATCATGCATTTGAGAACCTTTTAAAGAAGCAGCATCAACTCCTGCTCCTATTTCAACAGCTTTAACAGCAGGGATACTCATAACTGCTTGAGCTAATTTACCATCAAGAGCTCTATCCCAATGTACATATGAACCCAGACCTACAGGAAGATTTCCAAATATAACTTCAAATTTTCCGCCTAATGTATCACCTGCTTGAGCTGCTTCATCAATAGCATTTCGCATTCTATCAGCAGTCAAATCATCTGCACATCTTACATCTGATTTTTCAGCTTTTTCTTTTATAAGCGTATAAGTCTTAGGATAAAAATCCAATTTTACATTACCAATTTGAATAACATGAGAAAATCCCATAATACCAAATTCTTTTAGAATTTGTTTTGCAACAGACCCTACAGCAACCTCAATTGCAGTTTTTCTAGCACTTGAACGTTCAAGTACATC
>CALVAL010000079.1 GCA_944325535.1 Candidatus Gastranaerophilales bacterium | reverse complement strand
ATTGCAAATACTAAAATTGGAAACAAAGTAGTTAGAAAAAGAAATCTTCAACAAGTAATGAGAGAATCATTTTTCTATGGATCTAACAGATTTGGTAATAATTTTATCGCTTAATTTTAAATCTCTTATATAATCTTACTTACATCTTACAAAAATTTTCAGTCCCTTTTTCGGGACTTTTTTTTATTTAAAACTTTATAGCTTTATCCTGCCCCACCCCCTTAGAATATTTCATTAATAATCTATAAGCTGTCTCAGATTGTTTTTTATAAGCTGAATAATTTTCATCCCCTTCTGAAGCAATAGAATTGAGCATTGTTCTTGTTATAATTGCATTCTTCAGTAATTCTTCTAAATGGGGTGGAATTGATATTGTATCTGAATCATTTTTTAACGCATAAATTTCTTCTCCAGATGCATTTTCTCCAATTGCCAATGTTATATACTCTATTGTTATAATTGATTTCTCATTAGGAATCGGATTAAAAATAATTTTATCATTTTTTATATAAAACTCACTTGGAATGCCACTTTTTTCTTCTATACTAGAAAAATCTTTTACAAACTTCAAATAATCAGAGCCTAATTTTACCAGATATTTACCAAAAATATTTTTTTGAATAATCCCAGATGGAATATCATACGAATTTATATTTGGTACTGTTAAAATTATATGAGTGCGTTCTCGAAATTTAAACGGATATGAATAAAGAATTTCTTGAGTAGCTTTGTTCAATGCTAATACAAGAGATTTTTCAAATTCTTCATCTGATTCAGCATCATTATCATACATAGACCATTCCTGAGTCGCAGCTGTATTATACAAATCTAGTAACGTTAAAGTCATTTTACTCTCCTTTTAATCACAGATTTGAGAAACATCATAATCTGCAAATTTTTTCATATATTCTTCTATTGAAGTACCAAAGCCATCTTTCAATTTATTTTTCCCTGATGATTTAAGATAAACTAATACAGAGCTTGCACCTTTAAGATGGGCTCCCGCTAGAGTGGCTGAATTAGTTATTTTATACCCATTAATAAAATTACCAATATATTTTTTTACACCTAAAGCTTTTAAATATTTCCATTGGCATCGTAAGAATTCTAATTGCACTTTTTCTTGTGCTTTAGGACTATTTAAAAAATCATTAATCGAATAAATACCATCTTTCCCTAAAAAGTTACCACTCCAATCATTATTGTATATTTTTGAGTCTTTTTTATAGTAGCCACAATCGATTAAGGCTGCCTCACCCATTTGATATTTACCTGCATACCCAAATTTATTAAAAGCTTTATAATTTCCCCCTGATTCTCTGGCCCCTAAATCATTCATAAAATCTTCTAGACTTTTCATGATTTCTTTCGACCTCTTTTTGAAGGCTTATCAAGAACCTTTGATAAAATAGATTTATCATTTTCAGATTTAGAATCAGTAGTAATTTTATCTTTAAATTTAACTCCATCTTTTTCTAAGATTAAGTAATCATTTGGAGACTTTTCTTTCAAATCTTCAGCAACAATTTTGGGAAGAGTAAATGTATGTCCTGTTTTTACATATTTTATTTTGTACATATAAAACCTCTTTTTTATACAAAATTCAGGGGAGGAAAAACTCCCCTGAAATATCAGATTAAGCTACTTCTCTAACCCCTGCCCATTTAGCAATAGCGTAAATTGTACCAGTAAAACCTTCTGCAAAATCTAAATCTAAAGAACCATCAGCCTTTTCAAACCTTGATAAATCTTGTAGTTGAATAGCTGAAATACCTTCAGGTAGTTCAATTACGATATCACCAAGCATAGAATTAGGATAAGCTTCGCCGGCTTTTACAGTTAATAAAGAGCTAGATGCTGTATTATCAATTACTATAAAAAGTGAATTATTTTTATTAGAAAACGCATCTGCGATAGTAATTCCATTTGCTTGAGTCACGGTCTGTGCTTCAATACCAATATTTGCAATAGATTCTGTATGATCTAAAGTCGGATATTGAACATTAATTATATCTCTTACCATAAAAAAGTCCTTTCTTCTTTTTCAAATTTATGCAATAGCAAGCTTAGCTGAAACTTTTACTGTACCAAGATAATCTGCTCTTGGAGCACCAACTCCGAATAAGCCATAGCCTTTATAGCAAGTATTAAAATTCTTTTCAGGAGTATAGTAGGTAGTATTCAAATCTGAAGAAATTCCACCGGCTAAAGTTTTATCTTTAACTCCGAATAATGGATAAAATACTCCATCTTCAGGCTGAGCAATATTATTTGAAACTAAAATTTCCCAGCCGCAAAGATTTCCGATATAACCTTTTTTGATTTCTTCTTTACCAGATTCAGTGTATTTTAATTCATCTAATTTTCCTAAATAGAATTGATATTCAGGCGGAATCACACAAACCATAGAACCATCAATCCAGTTTGTATGGCCTTTTCCATCACCTCTTTGGAATTTTGCTTGCATATAAGCGAAAATATCTTTAGCAATTTCAGGAGTAAGAGCAATTGCTTCACCTTCTTTATCAAGATAATGTCCTGCTCGAGTATATAAATTTGCATAAGCTGCATCAACAGCTGCTGCAAATTGTTTAATTGCATCATTTGTATAATCTTTAGCTAATTCTACTTGAGATTCAGGACTATCAGCTGAGCCTTGAAGCATTTTTTCTTCCATTTCTGATAATTCAAAGTGGAAAGCTTTACCTCTATCAATTTTTACTTTGCAAGTAGAAATAGTAGCAGCTTCTGCTGTAGGTAAATCCCCACCGTCATAATCAAATAATGTTACAAGACCAGGCATTGTAACATCTACCTCATCTCCTTTATTGATATGATTTTTCATTTCAGAATGAGCTAACTTTCCGATTACAAGTTCATTGTAAAAATGTTTGTTAAAAGCTTTTGTAAAAGCATTTACAATCATCTGTTTTGTAGTTGTCATAGACTTTTTCCCTTTCTTTAAATTAATCTTTCAAGAAGCTCGTCAACTTCTTTAGGTGTCATTTCATCCAATCGTTTCTTAGGAGGCTCTAAAGAATTGGTATTATTTTTTTCAAAAGTCATAGAATTAACAACTCTTTGTGTTTCAAAATTTGCAGATTTCATTTTGTCATGAGCAAAAATTCTTGATGAAACATAGCCCTCTAATAGATTGATAAACTTATCAGCATCCAAATTTTTTCCTAAAGCAAGATATGCCTGCTTATACATTTCTCTAAATGAAGGATCTTGAAAATACTGCGGGGTATTATATTTAGCAGCAACTTTTTCTAATTCCTTAGATGCTTTTATTAAATTATCTTGCTTCTCCCAAATTCCTTTGATTGCATTTACAGCCGCAGCATTTTGTCTCAATTCACCTAATTCCTGAGACTGGATTCCTTGATATTTTTCAAGTTCCTGATAAGCTTTTGTCAAATCCTCGACAGACTTAAATTTACCTAAAATAAGTTCACTAGAAGGGGCATCATTTGTGGCTTGTCCTTCTTCATTTTTAGCACTTGAGTTATCAAGTAAATCCTCACTCGGCTCTTGTACTAATTCTTGTTCTTGAATTTCTTCCATACAAATCCTTTCTTATTGATTATTATTTTTACTATCCTCTAATTCAGGTAGTAAATTGTTCTCAATATTATTTTCTATATTTCCCTGATTTTGTTTCGCCTGTATTAGTTGTCCTAATTTTTCTATTATTTCAGGATTAATTTGATTTAAATTATTTTGTGGCATTTCTGCTAAAAATCTTTCAGGATTATCAACCCCTTTTTGTTCAAAATACCAAATGAATATTTCTTGGATATTTAGAGGTATTAATGAAGCAAATCTCTCTACAGATTGCACCACTAAATCAGCTTGTTCTGATTTTTGAGCAGTCATTGAAGAATCTGCATAAGTATACTTATAATCGCCCTGACGCACAAAATCATCTATTTCTATAAGCTCTTGCTTATTATCTTGGTTAACAAAAATAGTCTCTATTCCAGATTTAAAATCAGCACATAATTTTGCTACTTTTTCAACATTAGGGATAATCAAATCCTGATTGATTGTATCTACAAGCATTGAGAGTCTAATCATCTGACCTTGAGTCTTTGTATTAATTTCTGTTGCAGTCTTTGATGATGTATATTCTACAGATCCAATCATATTAGGGAAAATACCTGAGACTTCAGCCATTAAATCATTTAAGAACGAAATATCTTCCATAAACACATTTGAATTGAATGTAAACTGCTTAAACGCAGCACTTGGAGATAAGTTATCACCATATTCTATAATTTTTCCCGGATAAAGAGTTATTTCATCCTCATCAAAAAATCCTTCCGGAGCTAAAAGCGGAGGGTTTTCATTCAATGTCTGTAAGTTACAAGTTCTATTCATAAGCTCTTCTTGGAAATGTGCAAGGGAAAGAATAGAATACAAAGGACTAATTCCACGCTTTGATTCCGGATCGGTAATAAAAGCTCCATAAGAAAACGGATTTATTAATCTCTCGTTTTTCTCAAATAAAACCAAATATTTTCTAGCAACAACAACCGTATGCCAGTTCTTAAGCAGAGTACCATCAGAGAGTTTTAAATCACCCCAATGTTCTAAAATTTCTACAGTACCGCCTTTTACGACATCTTGCGGGTTATTTGTATATTTAGAATTAGTATCTTTAACTAAAGCATTAATTTCTTTAGCAATATCTTCTGAAAGCGAATAATACTTGTTATTTATGATATCCTGCGGAGTTTTATATGTCCTATAAATCTTAGGGCAACTGTCCCAATTATCTTTTTGAGATGGATCAAAAACTAAATCTGCAGGATTAACAGAATAGACATATGGATTATCATAAATCTTTTTCATATCAGTCCAATAATTTTTCCCTTTAGAAATCGCTTCTAATATCCTAGGAAGCTTATTCACATCCTGAAAAAACAGGTTTTGGAAAAATTCTATAGGACGTCGATACTCTTGGTAATTCTTTTTCCAAGCTGTAAAAGAAATTAACTCTCCATATAATAGAGCGTTATCGATAATTTGGTCACAAGTTTTTTGGAATCCCATTTTCTCAAAAATATCGACCAACATGGCTTTTTGTTTGTTCGATGCGTTATTGGAATCATGATTTTCTCCACTGACATCAAACATAGAATTGACATTTGCATAAGTATTTCTCCAAATAAAAGCTTTTAGCGTTTGATAAAACATAAACGTCTTACACATTTTAATCTTAGCTTTCCATTTTTGAGTCTTATCAGAAATTGATTTGAAATCATTTTTAAAAAAGATTTCATTAGCTAGATCTGATGCCATTTCTAGATTCTTAGACCGAGCTGAATTTAGTGAAACAAATTTTGAGCTAATCCTTTTAACGAGATTAGCTTCTTCACTAGGGTTGAGTTTTTTAGTTGAATTATCTTTTTCAATAATGTACTCAAAAGACATACCTATCCTTTCCGGAGCAAATGCTCCAATTAATATTTTGAATAGTAAAATAACAACCTAGAATCAAAGACTTATCCCTCTCCTAATGAGAGGAGAGGGCGTGGGGTGAGGTGATTTATATAAAATTAAAAGCACATATAGTGCTTAAAAATAAATAAAATAATGTAAACTAAAAAATAATTTACTCATCCATGAATTTAAAATCTTTTCCTAATTTTGACTGTAAAATTAAAATAAAATCTTTAAAATCTATATTCAAAGCTTCTACAATTTTCCATAATGTCACAAATTTACAATCAATATCAGCTCTTTCAATTTTTCCTAAATTGCTATCATTTAAAGAATATTCTCCAGCAATCTTATTACGTGATAGCTTATTTTTATTTTCACGTAATTCTGTTATTGTTTCTCCTAAAATTTTTCTAAAGTATAAAGTTTTTTCATCTACCTGTTGCATTTTTTTATCATAAATGATATTATTTGCACATGTTCGTTATATATAACGAACATAAAAGGAGAATATTTTTATGGCTAAACTTTTACAAATTGATTTTGATGGCGTATTAAACACGTATTGTGGGAATTATAACGAAAATGAAATTCCTAATCCCAGAGAGGGTGTCAAAGATTTTTTAGAAAAATTATCACAAACATATAGGATTGAAATATTTACAGTAAGAAATAAAAAATCTATTTTTAATTGGTTATTAAAATATGAACTAGACCAATATATTTACGATATTTCTAATACAAAAAATCCTTATGCCAGTATTATTATTGATGATAGAGCCTTAAATTTTAATGGAGATTTTAATAAAACATTAGAAGAAATATTTAGTTTTTCACCTCACTGGAAAAACTAATATTTTTTAGATTCATATACAAAAACATTTTTTAAATATCGTTTAAATCCACATCTTAAAAGACATAATGCAGATGCTCTATTTTGAGCTTGAGCATAAATATTACCTTTAAACCAATCTAGGGACATTTTTAGACATTCTAAATTTAAGTGGTGCATTTTTCTATTTGCAAATCCATTTAAAAATAATTTATTTTTTTCATCTAAAAAATAATAAATCCCACCGATTAAATCATTATCATTAACAAACATATAAAAAAAAGTATTATTACATATGAATTCAAAAGATTTTTCATCACAAATTTTATCTTGACACTTTTTATATAAATTTTTACATTCGTTTTTGAAATGCAAAAACTCCTTATTAGAAGGAATCAGAACTTTTATCATTGAGTTTTCCTTTTAAATTTTGTTTTTAATAAATCTAAACGCATAAATTATAAAAATAAAAGTAATAAAATAATATAAATCTAATATTATGTGGATAAATGTAAATTTCATTGAAAATGAACTAATTGCCAAAATGCTTAATCTATAAAATATAAAAGCCCATAAAATTTGATAAAATATTCTTTTAATTTTTGTATTATATGTTATAAATATGAGAAAATTTATTAAAGAATAATAAATAATTCCTACACAAGTTATATAAATTATTATTGAGAAAAAAGGAATACTCATTGAATCAGCCATTTTATTATAAACATATTTATCAATATCAATCATGTAAGCAATAATAAAGAAAAAATGCCCAATAATATATGAAATATTAAACCAGAGGTAAACAAAATATTTATTTGTAAAACTAGTTAAATATTTAAAATTTTTAAAATTGTCAATTTTAAAAGATACCGAAAATATAAACAACGTAATGCACCAGCCCCAAATTTGAAACAAACAATTATATCCTTTATAGTGTGGATTTATTAAATGTTTGATTGCGTCTGCAACTTCACGGGGAGATACTGTTTGTGCAATTTGATTTGCTAATTCTCTATTTATAAAAAAATCAGGATATTTAAATTGACAACAGAATAATAATATAGAACTTAATAATAAAACACCTAAGCCAAAAAGTTTAATGGGATTCTGTATGAAGTTTTTAATTTTATTAAATATTATATTATTCATTAAAGTTTAACTCTTTTCTTTTTATTGTAATAAAATAATTTATTAATTCTAAACCAATAATTAAAATTATAAAATCAAAAAATAATATAATAATTAAATAGAAATGTTGAACTAGAACATCCATTCTTTCAGAAATAATAAACATTTCAAAAGAAATAGGGAATATTATACCTAAAATAAAGGATAATAAATTAAAAACAAGAGTTTCTATGATGAAATAAAGAATTTTTGATATTATGAATCCAATTGGAATCCAAAAAATAACAAAGGATGTTTGCAGAATTGGATATTGTAAGTATATAGGTTCATATCTGTAATTCATAAATTTATTTTATCATAATAAGTGATATTTTTTTAAATATAAAACTTTATTTTAACAAAAATTTAGCTCTTTTTTTCTTGTATGTTTTCTTGCGTGATTAGAAAATATATTGTAAAATTTACATATGAAAAAAGCGTTAAAATCTTTTTATAATTTTTTAATAAAGCTAAAGCGTTACCACGCTATGCACATCATGGTCATTCCATCTGCTTTATTTTATTTTAGTACTTATTCTTTTTTGTGGTTGCTCTGTTTTAATGATTGGGATCGTGTCTCTTCTGATGCCGTAATTTTCGTCTGGGCAGCTTTAATTATTTATTGTTTCATTCTTTTTATATCACTTATTATTGCTATAATTGTTACAATAATAATCCTTATTAGAGGAAAAATTACAAAAACGAAAATTTTTGTTCAGTCGAAATTTTTATTAGAAAATAAATTTTATAATTTTATATTCTTATTTATACTCGGTCAGTATTTTTTAGCTATAATTTTCGCTTTTTTCCCGCAATATGAGCTTTATTTTTTATTTTATTCATTTCCTTTTATTTTGTTCTTGGATTAATTCTTTTAATTAGATCGGAAGAGCACACGTC
>CALVAL010000078.1 GCA_944325535.1 Candidatus Gastranaerophilales bacterium | reverse complement strand
ACTACATAAACTTGAGAGCCTTGTCTAAATAAAGCATTTACATCTCCTGCTGCACCAGTTGTTTTACCTTGTAAATACAAATCTTGAGAATCTGTGTTTAAATTGATCTTAAACTTTGAAACTAGTGCAGCAGTCAAATTACCTGTATCTGGAGTAATTGTTGTAGTTGTTACAGCTCCAGTTGTTTCAGGAGTAATATCTAAATATGTACCTAAAGTACACTGCAAAATCTGACTCGCATTACTCGAAATTGCATGTGAAGCATTGATTGTCCCTAATAATGCAGGTATTAATAATAAGCCTGCTAATTTTTTACTAACCATTTTTCCTCCTTTTTTAACTAAACTAAATTTGAGTATTCAAATTATCAATTAAAAATTGATTTTCTTTAACTAAACTTTTCAAACGTCCTTTTTCATCTGTATATTGAATTATAAGGCGCAATGTATAATTACCATTTTCTTTTATCTCATTTAATGGAATAACATCTTGTGTTGAAAGAGTATTATTCGAACCTATCATCACCTTGAACATCAAAAGATGCCGTAAGATAATTTCCTCTTGTATCATTTGCATTCAGCTCTAATAATGTTGGAGTAACTTTTAAAGCTGCATCAGCTTTTTGTAAAAATAAAACTAAAAGTAATAATAACAATACTAATATCTTGTTCATCTAATTGCTCCCACTTTGAATAACATAATTTACATAATTATTGAACTGTCCCTCTTTAAAATACTTATCAGACGCATTTTTAAGAAAATATTTTATATTTATAAAATCATTAGAATAGTTACCCGTAATTAGTTCACTTACAGTAGGCTTTCCTTTTGCTAAGACATATTGACGATTAGGTAAAATTTCTACTTCTGAAGTTTCATATTCTGTTACATTTTTTGAAACACCAGTTATTTGAAAATAATATTTACCTATTAACTTTCCTAAATTTGAGGTATCTAAAATAAGTTTCCAATCATCATTAGATTTTATTAAAATTTGTGGAGTTGTGACATTGGATATACTTGTATTTGCCTCAAAAACATTTTCAGGAGACAATTTTATATTCACAGGGTTTGTAATACAAGATACATCTTGCGTTTTCGAAATAGTAAAAGATAAATTATAAACAGTATTATAATTAAGAAAAGCTGTTTGAGTTTGAAACTGCAAGCGTGTTGAATACGTCCCAGGTGGTAATACCCCTATATTTTTAACTATACAATTATAATTTTTGGTATAACCATAAATCTGAAGTCCAGATATTGAATATAACAAAATTTCACTATTAGGTAATAATTGAAACTCATTTTCTCCATCATTTAAATATAATTAATTAATCGGTATTTTATAATTTGGATTTGAATTATTTGATATAAAAGGATCTAAAGCTCTTACTTTTATTAAAAACTTTAGAGTAATAAAAGAATCTTCAACAACTTGAATAGGTTTAGTAATTTGAGAAGAAGAAATAATCGTATCCCCTACGTTTTTTACAAAAACATTTGCTTGAGCTGATATTTTAAATTGAATAAAAATTAATAACAAAAAAATTAATATTTTTTTCATAAAAACCTCATCACAAAAAAGTTAAAATATTTGAAAAAATTTTATATTAACTAATTTACTAATAAATAAAGCTAATCTAAAATTAACCGTCTTGATAATTACATTTATAAAATTTTTAATAAACACTGTGCTTACGATGAAAATTTTAAAAACAATAACAATTTTATACACTTTATTAATTCAATTAAATCCGATCTCTTTTGGAGCAAATCAAGCTACGCAAGTTTTAAATATTGGACTTCCTGAGGTATTGGAAATTGAAAAAATAATCGTTGAAGATATTGAACATGAAAAAAATAGTAATTTAACTAATTTAAAAATTGAGAGTATAGATAAAGTTTTTCAAGATTATTATGTTGTAGCCCTTACTCCAATTAGAGTAAAAATCCATACAAATGTATCATCTCCAATAATTATAAATGCAGATTTTCCAGGACTTGAACATATTGATAAAAGTTATGACTTTTCTAAATTTAATTTATCAATGTTTCCGACATCCTATACTATAACAGAACCTTTCGACCATGTTATAACAGAAGAATTTACACCTTTTGCAGTTGTTCGTCCTGGCACAGTTTTAGGAGATTATAATGGAACATTATTATTTACCCTAGGAGTCTTATGAAAAATTTATTAACATTGTTTTTATCAGTTTTATTTTTATTCTCTTCTAATTTATGTTGCTATAGTAATCAAAGCTTAAATACTTTTACAATTAACATACAAGATGTTCCACAAAATATTCCTAAAAAAGACGATGGGCTAAGTGATGGTGTAATTACCGCTATTGCATTAGGCTCAACTTTTGGAGGTTTGGGAATTCTTACTGGTATCGGATATTATTTTTACAAAAACTCAAAAGGTCTACAAACTGGACTTGCTTGCGGTCAAAAATGTCCTTACCAAACGCTTGATTGCAAATCTTTTTCAGACTTACTAGCCAGCAAAAAAATATACATACTTGATGAAAGCTAGTGAAAAAGCAGTCTTAAATTCCAAATATCATTATTTAATTATTCCGGATACTGAAATAAAAGGAAAAACTTTTAATACAGTATTTTTCGAACTACCAGAAAGTAACAGTTCTAATACTAATTTTAGAATTATTCAAGCCTCAACATCTTATAGCACTGAAAAAAGCATTCCAAATCTAGATTCAAATATTTTCATCAATCCAAAGGAAAAAAATACAAAAAAAATGCAAACATACACTAAAGAACTTAGTCCTAATACAGGTTTTCTAATCAAACAAGGTACTGTTCAAAAGCCAGATAATAATATCCTTGCAATTTCAACACAAAATCTAGAAAATAAGAATAAACATATTTATGCAATAATTGTAGAATTTTGGTCTGAATCATAATATATAAAAACAATCTGCCGATGAGGAGACTCTATTGTTCGCTCACGCTCGAACTCTTTAATGCTTAAGATTGGGAGTTCTCGTCTCTTTTTATAATTGTTTTAAAACACACAAAATGCCGATGGGGAGACTCGAACTCCCGACCTACTGATTACGAATCAGTTGCTCTACCACCTGAGCCACATCGGCAAATTACCAATATAAATTTTAACACGAAATGTTACATTGTTAAACTCTTGATATCGTTTTTTTTTGTGATAATATTTAAGAAAATTCAGCTTGATTAAGGAGTACGTATCGTGAAAAAAACAAGTCTTACACTAGCTATAGCTATAGTTATGAGTTTGCCTTGCTTTGTTTTTGCCGAAACTCCTATTGAAAGAGCAATTGATTCCTATTCTCAAGAAATTCAAAACAACCCCAATGCAGCACTTGCTTATTCTAATCGAGCTTCTATGAGATTTTTAAACCAAGATATACAAGGTGCAATATCTGATTTTGATAAAGCAATCGAACTTACTCCTAATAATCACGAATTATATCTTAATCGCGGATATATTAAACAACTTATTAATGACTTGAATGGAGCCCTAGCTGATTATAATTCAGCTCTTAAGCTTAGACCAAATTTCGCTTATGCATACAACAACAGAGGCGTATTAAAAGTTGCAATGAATGATGTTAAGGGTGCTATGGAAGATTATGCAAAAGCTCTTGAAATAAATCCAAAGTATTCTGATGTATACTATAACAGAGCTAATTTAAAATATATGCTCAATGATAACAACGGAGCTTTAGAGGATTATAATATAGCAATTGAGCTTAACCCAAAAGATGCAGAAGCCTTCAACAATAGAGGTGTTGTAAAAAAGCGTCTTGATTTTAATGTTGGAGCCCTAAGTGATTATTCTCAAGCAATCGCACTAAACCCTAATGATAGCATTGCTTATGCTAATAGAGGTAGATTAAAAAAATTATATTTTGACAATGAAGGTGCAGCTATTGACCTAGATCAAGCAATAGCTCTAGCTGAAAAACAAGTATTTATTAAAAACGTTAAACCATTATTATCTAATGAAAGCTATATTGCAGCAGTACCAACTAGTTTTGCAAATAACAATGTAATTAACAATAATTATAACAAATTAAATACACAACTTGCATATAATAGAACAACAACACAGTCTATTAACAATACTAGACCGCAAGAACATAAGCAACAAACAAACGTTCAAATAGCACAAAACAACATAAAAAATGTTAATATTCAAAGAGTAGTTACACCTACTAAACAAAATATTACTAACAACACAGCTGCAAAATCTAAACCTATGCCAGCACCTGTTGAAGAAAAAATCGCATCTGGAGCAATTAGTGCAGGTGTTGCAACAGTACAAGCAGCTGCAAATCCTGTAATTACAACAACAGCAATCAAGAAAAGTCCAACAACTAATGTTAAACTAGCTGAAAGTTACTATATTAGGGGATTACAAAAATGCGTTCTTAGAGACTTACAAGGAGCGATTGCAGATTTAAATAAAGCTATAGAAAACAATTCTAATTATGCTGATGCATATTACTATAGAGCAGCAATAAGAAAAGAACTTGGTGATAATGAAGGCTTTAGAAACGACTATTCAAAAGCCATTCAAATTAATCCATCTTTACAAGCATTTAATGACTCAAATTGTCTTTCTTTAATAAGATAAGCTTAATCAGGAGTAAGTAATGCAAATATCAACAATTAATACAAATAACAATATACCATTTCAAAAATTTATTAAAATTGAAGGTTCATACCATAAATTAGATTCTTTTAGGACAGAACTAAAAGATAAAAATAGAAAAGAACTTTTTATGAATTTTATAATTAAAAGAAAGGAACAATCTACATTATACATAATTAGTGGAAAAGATTTTGATAAGGTATTAGATATCGTTAAAGAAAATTCTTGTTTTACAAAAATCAGACATAATGTTGAAAAATACCTAAAAAAGAAACCCAAAACCTTCAAACTAAAAAAAGCAATAAAAAACTTAAGAAACAATAACTTTTCACTATAACTTATCTGATACAGAGCTACGACTTTTTATTAGATTTACCCTTTCAACATTTCTATTAGCAAATTTCATATAAATATCCTCTAAATATTTATGCCACAAAATTTCTAAATCCAAAGCTTTATTTATTCCTAATTTTGTATCTGATTTTTTTAAATAATTCTGATAATCAAAAATTATTTTTCTAGTCTCAAACTTTGTAACATTCTTATGGTTAATTTTGCTTAAAAAAGGTATTGATTCGATTGATATACCTCCACCAAGAACAAATTCTTTATCTCCAGGCAATTTACTAATTAGATTATTAGCTGCATTTAAAATCTCATCAGAATTAATATCTTTTCTAGACAACATTATAGATTCAGTAAAATCTCCTCGGCCGAAAACAACTCCTGAAATCTGGTCAAATTCAGAAGTTTCAATTATTTCATCAATACTTTTTAGACCATTAAGAGATTCAATATTTATATAAGAATTTAATTCTTGCAATTCATCTTGTGAATAAACAGATTTTAAAGCTTTGACAAATTTTTTCATTGCAAAAGCAGACTCGACTAAAGGCGCTACAATATTATCAACCCCAATATTTCTAGCATCCATTAAATCACGCATTGCTTCACAACCACCTATTTTTAATGTTAATTGCAAGCCTGATTTCACCGCAAAGTCCTTTAGTCGAAGAAGCTCTTCAATACTACACCCTTCAGACTCAAATTCTGCTTTTAAAGATACTACATTATAAATTTCTTTTAATTCAATAAGGGCATCTACAATTTTTCTTTCTAACAAATTCATAAACCCTCTAATATATTTTTAAGGGGGAAGCTTATCCCCCTGTATAATTAAAGTAATTCTTCCAAGTAATTTGGTAATGCAAATCTTGCATAGTGATAATCTTTATTATAAATTTTGCAAGATTTTACAATTTCATTTCCTCTTCTTTCATCCCAATATGAAAGAGGCTCTACTGTTTCGGAACAAAACGCCCAAGCCCAATATCCACCAGGATAAGTTGGAATATTTGAAGTAAAAGTAGAACAAATTGGAAAGACTTTTTTCAAAAGCGTATACATCTTTTTGATTTCTTCTTTATTTACAAAAGGAGATTCTGATTGAGCACATACAATACCACCTTCTTTTAAAGAATTTTTCACATTAGTATAAAATTCCTCTGTAAATAAGCCTTCTCCAGGCCCCATTGGATCAGTAGAATCGATAAGTACAATATCAAACATATTTTTCTTATCTTTTATGTACTCAATAGCATCTTCTACTAAAATTTCACACTTAGGATTATCTAACTCGCAAGAAATTGTTGGTAAATATTTCTTACAAGCTTCGATTACCATTCCATCTATTTCACAAAGTACAACTTTTTCTACTGTATCATGCTTTAAGATCTCTCTTACGGTACCACCATCACCACCGCCAATTACAAGCACTGATTTAGGATTCTTATGATGCATCATAGGAATATGAGCAATCATTTCATGATAATGATATTCATCACCTTCTGTTGTCATCATTAAATCATCTAATGTGAGTACCCTTCCTAAAGAGGAATCCGACTCAAATACTTCTACCTTTTGAAAAGGAGATTGCTCTGAAAAAAGAATTTCTTTTTGTTTTATTGCAATACCAAAACCAGCTGGTGTTATTTCTTGATAAAATTGAGTCATTATTTAAGTCCTCCTGATAAAATATGTATATGTAAGTGAAAAACTTCTTGGCCAGCATCTTTTCCCGTATTAATTACAGTTCTATAAGATTTTATTCCTAATTTTTTAGTAACAGCCTTTACTGTCATCATAAGCTTTCCTAATAATTGTTCATCATCTAGCTCATTCAATGATTCAACATGCAACCTTGGAACTACTAGCAAATGAATATCTGCTTTTGGATTTATATCCTTAAAAACTACGGCATATTCATTTTCATAAACAAATTCTGTATTAAAATCCCCATTTATAATTTTACAAAAGATACAATCCATTCCAAAACCTCCATTTTGTTTTTATATAATAATAAAAAAAAATGTTAATTTCAATTTATTATTCAATAAAATTTTATACTTTTCATAACAAAAAGAGACCTTACGGTCTCTTTTAAAGTGGTGGGCAGGGGTGGATTCGAACCACCGTACACTCTCGTGAACAGATTTACAGTCTGTCGCCTTTAGCCACTCGGCCACCTACCCATATTAACTTTTCACTAAAATCTGCCTTTGACGGGATTTGAACCCGTGGCCTCTCCCTTACCAAGGGAGTGCGCTACCCCTGCGCCACAAAGGCAAAATGCCGCGAAGGGCTTTAATTAAAAAAGCCGGTAATAGGAATCGAACCTACAACCTACGGTTTACAAAACCGTTGCTCTACCGTTGAGCTATACCGGCGTCAAGTCCTATGATATTAGAAACAAGATTTGTTGTCAACAAAATTTTTGACTTTTCAAAAATTGTTATTATTAAAATATTAAGCTACTTTAATCGGATGATTTTAAGTATTTTTGCTAAAGAATATATACTATTTATCCGAAGAAACAGGTAGTAAATGAGGTATAAACTATGCAAATCAATGGTGGTGTAAATTTTTGTGAACCCGGTATGCGCTCTTCCATTAGAGCAATGCACGTTCAGAGCGAAATTATAGGCATGATAAATGAAAATGTAGCCGGATTTGATAAAATAGGATATCAAAGACGTGAACCGGTTGTGTCTTCTTTTACAGAATTTATCGGAGTACATGGACTATCGACTACCATTGATGACCAAGTCGGGCGTATAACCGTATCATCAAATCCGTTGGATATATCAATGGCTAACAAAGGATATTTTCAAATTCAAACACCAAATGGGGTTCAATTGACAAGAGATGGCAGATTTAAGCTCGATAAGGATGGGAATTTGCTGAATCTTGAAGATTATCCTGTGCTTTCGGACGCCGGAATGCCTATAAAACTTCCAGTTATACCTGATAATCCAGCTCAAGTTGTCGTAAATTCCAAAGGAAAAGTTAGTGTATACGCAAAAGAGTCTAATGAGTTATTACCGGCAGGGTACTTGGGCATTGTTGATGCTAACGGTATGGCAGTTCTTAATCCTGATGTCAAGCAAGGTTATAACGAACGCTCTAACGTATCTCTTCAAACAGAGTTTCTTTCTGTAAAACCGGTGGTAAGAACATTTGAAGCAAACAGACAAATTTTCTTAATCGAAAGCTCAAATTTGCAAAAAGTTATAAGCCAACTTGGCTCTACTTCATAGGAGGATTAAAATATGTATAATATGCAAGCCGTAATAAGAAAAAGCATAAACAATACAACAATGCAGTTTGAAAAGCTTGGCTATTTAGCCAATAACCTTGCAAACTATAATACTGTAGGTTATAAGGCTTCTCGCTTTGAACAAATTCTCCGTGAAGACGGCTATGTCGACGGAGCAATCAGAACTAATGCGTTGCAAGGCTCAATAAGAGTTACGAATAATCCTTTTGATATAGCGATTGATG
>CALVAL010000077.1 GCA_944325535.1 Candidatus Gastranaerophilales bacterium | reverse complement strand
TATAAAGTCATGCATTTAAGAAAAATTGCTTTTTAATCTATAAAAAAACATTAAACTTTACAAAACTTAATATTTATCCCGTAGCCACTTATCTATTGAAAACAAATTGTCTTTTTGATAAAATCTTCTCAAAAGACTTAATAAAAATTTACTTAATATTTCTTAATATTATGAGATATAAGTGTTAATTTTTTTTATGTGTGTTTTTTATTATATATAGAAAAGTTATGTGTGTAAGGAGTAATCTATGAAGATTAGTGCAATCAATCCAAATTATGCACCTTTAAGGGCAAAAAATTTGAGAGAAACAACAAGTGTGGAATCATCTGCTATTAATGTACCTAAAAATATGTCGATGATCACTTTTAGATCAGGCAATCCTAGACATATTGCCCATGTTGTAGCAGAAGAGCCTTTATTTGGATTCAATGGTGGCGGAGTTGGAACCGTAGTTAATGACTATAACTTTTTAGATAAAGATGTAGATAAAGTCGTAAAAATTATACCTTTATACAATCAACAAGTAGAATATAAAAAGAACATTGATCCTAAAACTGGAAATATAACTAATCCGATTGCACAAGATGTAAAAGTAAGAACTATTCCTAATAACTTACCAGAAGGTCATCCTTTTAAAGGAAAAGAAGGGACTCCTTTTATAACAGCAAAAGCAATAGATAATTCTACTGATTTAGTAAAATTGTTAGAAAAAGAAAAAGATAATGTATTTTTACTAGAAGAAGTAAAATCCTCTAATATTCAATGGGGATTTCAAGACAACGTTCCTGTAAAAATGTATAGAGCTCAAAAATCTGAGGCATTAAAAAAAGTCATGGATGATAAAGCAATGAGCAAAGAATTACAGGATAAATTAGAATTTATATTTACATATGTAGATGCTACTGCTAGCATGCCTAAACAATATTCTGACGGACTCAGCTATTCTACAGCAACAGGCTCTGATTTAGAAAAGAGATTTGCATCAGGCTGGAAAGGCCAAGACTATGCAAAATATAATAAAGCTACTGTAGAACTCCTCCCTGGATTAAAAGAAAAATATAACATCGATCCTAAATATATTTTATGTTCTGATGGTCAATCAATGTTTACAATGCACTATGCCGCACAAAAAAATGCCGCTGGTGATAGCTATTGGCTTGACAAGTTTCTAGGCGGTGTAGGTCATAACATGAATGCCGGATATGACCAGCCTATGGGAGCTAGACAAGCTATAGTTAATTTAGGTGCGACTAAACAAGATTTAGAAAAGCTATTGAACAGCAAAGAATATATGGAAGCACTAAAACTTGGTCGAGAAGAAGACTTTTTATGTGAGACTGTATTAAAAGGCTTTTATAACCCCAAAAGTAAAATGAACGCTTTTAATGTAGCGATTCATTATGCAAAAGAAGGTTATGTCCCAATGCTTACTACTGTATCAGAAGGATACCATGATTCATTAGTAACAAATGATTTGGTGTCTAAAATGTATGAAGATTTGGTAGAATTAGATAAAATTGGTAAATTTAAAGGTATTACAAATCCATTAATGGATCCTAATGTCTCACCTTTTAAAGAAGATATTTTACAGAAAGGTTATAGAAAAGATGTTAAATTAAAATTAGCAGATGGAACAGAAACTATTGTAAAAAAATTCCAAGTATTTGATCCTAATAAATCTGACTTAAAAACAGTAAGAGAAGTTAAAAGACAAAATAAGATTAATTTACTAGAAAGATTTGATAAAAAATACTTAAATTCTCAATATTTTAATGAAAAAAATAATGAATGGGAAAAAGCTGGAAGCGGAAGAATGCAAATTTTAACAGGGGCTTCTGGCAGAAACGCTAAAATTTATGGCTCTATTAACGATGAATATCTAAATAAGTTAAAAAAAGGAGAAGACGTCAAATTCATTGTTAGCTGGGGTAGAGGCGATTTCCAAAAAGGTATGGATACAGTAATTGATTCTTTCGAAAAATACGCTAAAAAAGATCCAAATGCAATCCTTATCTTTGGTGGAGATATGCAATATGAACCTCAGACTGTTGAAAAATTCCAGTTATTCAGCTCTAAACCAGAATTAAAAGGCAGAATGCTAATGATGGACGGATGGACTCCTGGTAAAGATTTCGCTATGGCAGGCGATGTTGCACTTCTTCCATCACGATTTGCACCTTGTGAGTTGACAGACTTAGAAGCTAAAAAATGCCTATGTACACCTATTGTTCCAAATGTTCAAGGTATGGCTCAAAAGAATTTTGACCCATCTGTTGCTGCTGAAGCAAAACTAATGGATGCATATAAAGGAAAACATGAATACTTTATGTCCGAAAAAGTCGCACTAGAAGCTGCTAATGAAGATGCTAAAAAAGCTTTCAATACAGTAAAAGAAAAACTCATTAATGAAATCAAAAAACGTTACAAAGGACAAATAAATGAAGAAATTCCTGATGCGTTATTAAAATCAACCCTAGAAAATGATGATAAATATAACAAAGCTCTAAGAACACTAAGAGATTCTGTAATTTCAGACGAAATGGCTGAATGTTTGGAAAGAGCATTAATAACAGATAGAAATAATAAAAACGCTGAGACCATTCTTGCTAATCAAATAAAAGGTGATACAACTTGGTTTGGAAATGGTTGGTTAAGTAAAACTAATAAATCTGCAGGACAGCTTTATTTTGATTACCATTTCAATAATAAAGGTAAAAATATTTCTAAAAAAGAACTAATAAAACTTAATTTTTCAGGTCTTTCAGAATCTGTAGGTGATAAAACAAAACGCGTAATGCATTTAAACAGCCATAAAGGGAAAATGGCAGCTGGAATTGCCTTTGGTGCGGCAGCACTGACAGGACTTGGATACTTAGGATATAAAATAGGCTGGCTGTCACCTAAATTTGAAGAAGAAAAGAAAAATGGTTCATTATCTTGCGTTGGATAAAATAGGAAAATAAAAAGGGGTTCAGATTGAATCCCTTTTTTAATTAAGGAGTTTATATAAATGCATATTTCACAAGTTTCGACAGTAAATAACACACCTTTTAAGACAAAAAAAAATTGTAATCCAAAAGTTTCTGTAATAATACCTATTTACAACCAAGAAAAATTTTTAGCTAAAGCATTAGATTCTCTCATAAACCAAACACTAAAAGAGACTGAATTTTTATGCGTAAATGACGGTTCAAAAGACGGTAGTTTAAAAATTTTAGAAGAATATCGCAATAAAGACAATCGTATAAAAATTATTAATCAAAAAAATCAAGGGGCAGGTCCAGCAAGAAATCAAGGTTTAAAATTTGCAACAGGAGACTATATCGCATTTTTGGATCCTGATGATTATTTAGAAAAAGATGCTTTAAAAACACTATATAAACAAGCAAAACAACAAAAATGCGACTTACTTGTTTTTGATTTTAAAAGATGCAATGAAGATGGAAAAACCGTAGGAGAATATCACATAAAAGATTTTCTTAAGAGTATTTTTGAAATAAAAGAAAACGAAAACTTTAATTGGCGAGATATCAAAGCTGGAGTATTTGGGAAACTGTTTCCGGCTTCTTGGAATAAATTTTATAAAAAGGATTTAATAAAAGAGAATAAATTATATTTCTCTAAAACAAGTCTTGCAGAAGACATGAACTTCGTTTTTGGGGCAACGCTAAAAGCTAAAAATATAGGTTACTTAAATAAATCTTTATATAATTATACCGTCCATGAAAAGTCTGCTACAAGAGTTGTATCCGATAAAAATTTATGCATATTTAAAGCAATAGATTCAGTCAGAAGAATGCTCGAAAAAAATGGACTATACAACGATTTAGCTAAAGAATTTGATGATTTTGTTGTATGGCTTATGATATTCCACACTAAATTAGTCAAATCTCCTCAAAAGCTTTTAAATAGGTGTGAAAATATTCTATCTTTAAATCAAAATAAAATATTAAAAGAAGAACTTAAAAAAAATTATCAAATATTATCAATACTAGAAGGATTAAAAAAGAAACTATAAATATTTTGTGATAGAATCTAAATATGATTATAAAAACATTTATTGAACCACCTATAGATAATAATAACTATCTTTTAATTGATGAGCAGTCAAACGAAGCTGCTCTTGTTGACTGTTCTGCAGTTGATGATGATATAAAAAAAGCATTAGATGAAAATGGAGCTAAGCTCAAATATATTTTACTCACCCATGGACATTTTGATCATATTGCAGGAATTAGACCTGATACTAATACCCAAATAGTAATGCACAAAGATGATTTAGTAATTCTTAATCAAGTAAATAAGTATTTACCCCTGTTTGGAATGCCTGAAATGACAATTCCTAATATAGATATTTTTGTAGAAGATAATAGTCAATTAATGCTTGGAAATAATAAAATAGAAGTAATCCATACTCCTGGTCATACTCAAGGTGGAGTATGCTACTTAATTGATGGCAAGTTATTCTCGGGCGATACTATTTTTAGAGAGTCTGTAGGTAGAACTGATTTAGAAGGTGGAAATTTCGATCAAATTATAGATAGCATAACTAATAAAATTTTTACCCTACCACCAGAAACATTAATTTATCCCGGACATGGCAGAATGACTTCAGTTGAATGGGAAAAAGAACATAATAGGTTTATATAAATCTTTATAAAAATTTTACCCTATTAGAATTTTAATGTAATAAAATATTTTTGTAGAACATTAAGAGGTAATATTATGAGTATATTTGAAGCCGGAATGATGGTATGTTTTGGCATAAGCTGGCCTATTGCAGCATATAAAACATACAAAGCAAAATGTGTAGAAGGTAAGAGTTTTGCTTTCTCTTGTCTAATTTTAACGGGATACATTTGTGGAATAATCCATAAATTATTCTATTATCGCGACTGGGTTATTTGGCTCTATCTATTTAACATGCTATTTTTAATAATTGACATGATTCTTTATTGGAAATATAAAAAATGCTAAGAGAAAATTATCCTAATTATTATGAAATAATATCTGGAAATCTAAAAGAACTTAGATTGAGTCACAAATTATCACAAGAAAAATTTGCAGAAATAATAGGCTGCTCTAGGGAATATATTAGTAGGCTTGAAAATAATAAAGAACAAATAAGCTTACAGATGCTGCTAAATATTTCAAAAATATTTGAGCTTAAACCTGAAATATTTTTTAATTACTAATAAAAAAAACCGAAACGTTTGTTTCGGTTTTTCTTTTGATAATAATTGAAAAATTATCTTTTTGAGAATTGGAATCTCTTACGAGCTCTTTTTCTACCATATTTTTTACGTTCTTTAACTCTTGCATCACGAGTTAATAAACCTTCAGCTCTTAGAACGTTTTTATATTCTTCATTTACTTTTAATAATGCTCTAGAAATACCATGTCTAATCGCAGCAGATTGAGCAACAATACCACCACCTACAGCTTTAACTCTTACATCATATTTATCTTGATTTTCAGTTAAAACTAATGGTCTGTAAATCATCATTTCTACAGCAGGCATATTTCCGATATAAGCATTTAAAGTTTTACCGTTAACAAAAATTCTACCTTTACCTTTTACTAATTTAACAACCGCAACCGCACATTTTCTACGGCCGGTAGCCATAATTTCTTTAGAATCAGCCATTATTTAGACTCCTTTCCCAATACGATTGGTTTTTGTGCAGCATGTGGATGTTCAGGACCACAATATACTTTTAATTTTGTAAATTGTTGAGCTCCTAAAGTATTGTGTTGTAACATACCTTTAACAGCTTTTTCAATCAATTTTGTAGCATCTTTTTCTCTTACTTCTTTAACAGAAGCAGCTTTTAATCCACCTGGATAACCAGTATGATGATAATAAATTTTATCTGTTTCTTTATTACCTGATACAACAACCTTTTCTGCATTGATTACGATAACAAAATCACCAGTATCAACGTTAGGTGTATATTCAGGTTTATTTTTTCCTCTTAAAATGTTAGCAATACGAGTAGCTAGACGACCTAGAATTTCGCCTTCAGCATCGATTACATACCATTTTCTTTCAACTTCAAGAGGTTTTGCTGAATATGTTTTCATATTATTTATTTCCTTCTTTTTTACTTTACTGAGGAACTAGTTTTGCACTTCAACCATATTTTGTAAATTTAATTTACTCAGTACAGTACCTCTTTTTAGTACAAAATACTAGTCCTTATCGCTTTTAGTATTTTACTTCAATTAATGTAAGCCCCAAAGGACTCACTGTCTGCCCCGCTTTTTTGCGGTCCCTTGCCTCTAAAACATCTTTCATATGTTCTACCGGCAATTTATGTCCTTCTATTTCTAGAAGTGTACCGACTATCGTTCTTACCATATTATAAAGAAATCGGTTTCCCTCAATATGGATAAAAACTCTATCGCCTTGTTTTTCAACTTCAGCTCTAGTAATAAGACAAACCTTGCTTGGGTTTAGCGTTCCAGAACTTTTAAAACTTGAAAAATCATGTTCACCTAATAAGAAGTTCAAAGCGCTTTGCATTCGCTCTACATCTAAATCGTATTTAACTCTTAAGATATCGCCATCATAAGCTTGTTTATATCTTCTATTAACAAGCTCATACCTATAATATCTACTCTTTGCAGATTTTTGAGCATGAAACGAACTGGAAACAATTCTCAAGTCACTAATAGATATATCACTAGGTAATATTTCATTCACATGATAGATAAAGTCTGAAGCAACAATGTCCTTATCATAATCAAAATGAACAACTTGACCTAATGCATTAACACCTCTATCAGTTCGTCCAGAAAAGATTGTCTTTATCGGTCTATTATTTGCGTTTTTTACGCCTATCAATGTACTAATTGCTTTTTCTAATTCGCCCTGTATAGTGGGAAGTTCTATCATTTTTCCATTTTCAAACTGAATCTGGCTTCCTGCATAGTTCTTCCCAATATACTGAACATTTAAAGCATATCGCATTAACTATACCAATTGAATTAATGCCATTTCAGAAGCATCCCCTCTACGAGGTGGAAGTCTGAATATTCTTGTATAACCACCATTTCTTGAAGAATATTTAACACCAATGATGCTAAATAATTTTCTAAGAACTGTTTGTTTTGCTAATTTTTTACCTTCTTGAGGTGCATCAAATACTTCGCCAGTTGCAGTATCAATGAATTGACCGATTTCTTTATCGAAGATATATCTTCCAGCCAATCTTCTTGAATTTAAGTCACCTTTCTTTGCCATAGTGATAATATTTTCAGCATATGGTTGAAGAGCTTTTGCTCTTGCCATTGTTGTTTTAATTTCACCGTGAACAAAAAGTTCGGTAGCTAATGAACGCAACAAAGCCTTTCTTTGGTCTTGTGCTTTACCAAGCGTATGTTTTTTTGTTTGGTGTCTCATTTTTTCTTTCCTTATATACTATTTACTTTAATTTCTATTCTTCTACTTGAGATACAAAACCTTCTTCATCCATTTCTGGATTTGGAGCTAAATCTAGTCCGAAATGATGTAATCTCTCAATTACTTCATCTGAAGATTTTTTACCGAAGTTTTTAATATTTAATAAATCATGTTCTGATTTCTTTAATAATTCAGCCATAGAATTTATACTTGCTCTTTTCAAACAATTATAAGCTCTTACTGAAAGTTCTAATTCATCAATTGTAATTGAAGGTTCTTGTTCAGTAGTTTCAGCAACTTCTTCTTTTGCTACAACTTTTTCTTCAATTTCTTTATTTACAGGTTTTCCTGATATTGAAGCAATTTGAACAAAATGTTCAATTAACAATTCAGCTGCTTGAGTAAGTGCTGTAGTTACATCAACAGTACCATTAGACCAAATTTCTAAAGTTAATTTGTCAAAATCAATACTATCACCTACACGAGTATTTTCTACTTCATAGCTTACTCTTTTAATTGGCATGAATGTTGCATCGATTGGCAACATATCAATAGGAGCACCGTTTTTGTTATTTCTTGGAACATCATTTGCAACATAACCTTTACCAGTTTCAACCATGATATCAGCATGGAAAGAACCGCCATCAGCTATAGTACAAATTAACCAATCAGGATTAACAACCTTAACCCCTGCTGGCAATTGGATATCACTTGCTAATACAGGACCAGGTTTATCAATATCGATTCTCAATTGTTGTGGCTCTTTTGAATCTGTCTTGATTGCTAAACCTTTTAAATTTAACATAACATCAATTACATCTTCTAATACACCTGGAATTGCAGTGTATTCGTGTGTAATACCTTCAATTCTGCAAGAAGTTACAGCAGTACCTTCTAAGCTTGAGAGTAATACACGTCTTAGAGCGTTACCAATTGTAGTTCCAAATCCTCTTTCTAATGGTTCAATAGTAAATTTACCATATTGCGAACCATCTGAGCTGGTCATTGTATTTACAGTTTTAATTTTTAATTCCATATTAATCTCTCCTATTAGCCTATTTTGAATAGTACTCTATAACAAGTTGTTCTTTAAATTCAGGATCTAATTCTTCTCTTTGAGGAATTCTTT
>CALVAL010000076.1 GCA_944325535.1 Candidatus Gastranaerophilales bacterium | reverse complement strand
AGCTCAGGCTAGAGGAGTTAAAATTCGATGGGTTACTGATTTAACAGAAAATAAACAAAATATTTATTATGATACTAAAAGATTAATGCAAGAAATCCCTAATTATAAAACTAATTATGAAAATATTAAATCTATTAATATCCCTGATTATAAATATAAACTTGAATATCAAGGGGCGTTAATGCATAATAAATTCTTTATTTTTGACGGTAAAAAAGTTTTTACAGGTTCTACAAACATAAGTTCAAGTTGTTTAACAGGTTTTAACGCAAATGTTGCGATACTAATTGATTCAAAAGAAATTGCTCATTTATATACACAAGAATTTGAACAAATGTATAATGGGAAATTTCATAATATGAAAACATTATTAAACAATAATGAAAATATATTGGTAAATAACAATTTTGTTTCAGTATATTTTTCTCCTTTAAATAAAATTTCAACAACACAAATTGTTCCGTTAATAAATCAAGCAAAATCAACAATTTACATCCCTACCTTTTATTTAACGCATAATAAAATTACAAATGCTATTATAAATGCTCATCAAAGAGGAGTTGATATAAAAGTAATCGTTGACGAAACAAGTGTTAAGGGGAAGTATGTAAATATAGATTTTCTAAAGAAAAATGGAATTAATGTAAAAGTTGAAAATTGGGCAGGAAAAATGCATATGAAATCTATAATCATAGATGATGATATTTTAGTTATAGGCTCTATGAATTACACAAAACAAGGGGAAAAGATGAATGATGAAAATTGTATAATAATTAAAGGTTCTAAAATTTTAAATAATGCTTACAAAAAAATCTTTCTAGAAATGTGGTATTCAATTAAGTAAATCATATAGATTTCTTTTTAGAGGCATTTTTGATTTTTTATTTTTATAAGAATTCCTAATTTTTATATAATTTTCAGGCTTAATCATTTCTTCTAAAGCTAAATCTATATTCCAACCCACTCTTTTAAAATTACCATTGTTATTTTTATTTTTTTCATCTTCATATTCTTTTGCTTTAAAAAATAAATGAGGATGGTGTTCATATAAGTTTAACCAATTGTTTTTACTTTGACAGGGGCAAAAGTAACACCCCGACCTATTTGCCCATTCATAATATTTAGGGATTCCAATTCCAGTCTCTTCTAAAATTTTTGTTATATCAGAATATACCATGCCATAATTAACAAAAGGATAGACTTCTTTAATTTTCGTATCATTGTATTTATTAAATTCTGCTCTTTCTAACTCATCTGCTCTTATACCTATATATAAGTAAATAATATATTGATTATTTTTGAATTTATTTACTATAAAATTTTTAAAAGGTTTTGTTTTTAATTCTACAGTGCACCATCTTTTTATTGGTGATGGGAAATAATTATGCAATAACATAAGATGCTCAAAACTTACTTCAGGTTTTATTCTTGTAATTTTTTTACCAAGAAAGATTTCAATTTTATTCAAATAATCATACGTTTCTGGTAAATCACATTCAGTATCGCAAAAAACAAGTTCTAATTTTTCAAATATTTCAGGCATATTTTCTTTCATAAAAAAAGCTAATGCTGTAGAATCCTTACCGCCTGAAAGCGATAAAATATGATATTCTTTCATAAAATCTCCTAATCTTATTAATATGGGGTACTTTTTTATTATTGATTATAATTTAAATTCTTATAATAAATTTAATTATTTTTTAATTATTTTGCTAGATAAATAAAAAAGGTTTCAAATTTATTGAAACCTTTTTCTAATTGGTTGCGGGAGCTGGATTTGAACCAACGACCTTCGGGTTATGAGGATAGCCTCGGGTTGCCCAACCCGTAACGGTTTTTCACGATTTACCACGATTTGGCATTAATTTTTATGAGAATTTACTTTGCTTAACTAAGTTGATTATAATTTGTTAAACTCATGCGTAGCAGAATGTGTTGTTATATGAATGTGCCAATCTTATCATAATTAATATGATATTTTAGTGGCATTATTCCAGACATTGAACCATAATGTCTTATTTGTGTATTTATTTCTTCACTAAACTGACTAAATAATTGTTTTAGTTCTTCAGTTGTTTTAACACCAAATAAAACTTTTATTTTTTCAAAGTGCCTTTTTGAAATTAATCGTTTAAGGATATCTATCTTATGATTTCTAAATCCTGTGTATATATAAGTATAAGGAAACCAAATATCGTAAATTTCATTAGAGTTTAAGTTTGAAATATAATATATTAATATATCTGAATCTATTATTTTATCTCTATAATTTATACCATTAACAACACTTCTATTAATTAAAATATCTGCTGTTATACTTATTCTATTTAATTTTAATCTTGTATTTCTATTTTCTAAAATTTGAGAATGGAAATTAAATACTTTAAAATTTTTAGGCTCGTCATCCAAATCAAAATTTTTATTAAAAAAATACTTTGTATTTAAAAGTGTATAAACTGCTTCATATTGCTGATTATCCAGTAATATTGTAATTGTATATATAAATAATTCCATTATCAAAAAACCATAGTGTTCAATTTTTATGTCATATGGATTTCCATTGCTTCTTTGATAAGCATAATTATATAACTTTTCAAAAAATGATATAATTTTATCAATGTTAAAAAATGTTTGGTCTTTAGACCAATAATTAAGTAATATTATATAATCATCTCTAAGTTTTTGCATATCATGAATTCGGTTATAAATAATTTCATCCTGAGGCTCGGTTAAGTCGTTATCCTTAAGACTAAACGCATCTAATGAATTCATAAATTCTAAAAAAAAGTCTTCCACAAAAGATAATGCTTGTTGTGGATTTTTATATAAATTATTTTTAAAACTTGTAACAATATTTTTAGTTTTAAAGTTGTTTTCTTCATCTTCAAATAAATATGAAGGAAGTGTTCCTATTTTAGGTTTTCTATGCTTAGGTCTTTCAGTAATTGTTCTTAGAAGCTTTTCATATTCATCTTCAAATGTTTCGTTTTTACTTAAATCTATACCTATACGAGACTTAATAAATGTTGGCATATAGGAATCAAAGTATTCACCCTGTTCAGCAATAATAGGTATAAATTTAGTTTGTTCAACTTTGTTATATAATTCTGCGGTTATGATTTGAGTTTCGGTGCCGACACCACCACATCTTTTATCGGCTTTTTCCTTATATCCTTTATCGCATATTACAAGTACTTTATTTATGGTATCGTCGTTAACCATACTTTCCATAAAAGCATACTTATCTTGTCCTTCTTTTAAATCCCATTTATCATATTTTACTTCTATCCCATCACTCATAAGACGTTCGGCAAGATTGTAAACCCAGTTTTCATGTTCTGGAGTACTCCAGCAATATGAAATAAAAACCTTATAAGTTTTGGTTCTATCAATAAGTGGTATATTTTTATCTTCTTTATTATTCATGGTATATTATTCCTTTAAATGATAGTTTAATATTGAAAACTAAAGATTGGTAAAAAGAATGATTATTAATACCTTAATGGGATATTAGAAACCTTTACTTCTATTTGTTTGTATTGCATCTCTTCTAACATTTTTCTAATACTATCTTGAGTTATTTTTTGTTTTTGTGTTGGTGAAATTGTTATTGATTTAATGCACGTTTTAGGAAATTTCTTTTCAAAGTATGGAATAAATAAATCTTTGTATGGTCGAAATAGGCACTTGAATTTATTGTTATTTATTCTATTTTTACCAATTGCAATTCTATATTCTTCTTCGTTCTTAAAAGCAGGATGTTTAAAAAACAAACTATAAAAATTAATTAACAATGAAAAATATGTACCAAAATTTAATTTTGCATTAGTATCATTCACTTTCAAATACTCTTCATTAAATCTTTTTAAGATATTTTTAATTAATTTTCTTTGTTCTTTTTCGTCATATATAACTTGTCCATGAATATCCATTGGCGATAATTCTAATGATTGAATTAATTCATTTTTATTAAACTCTATATTATATCCTGTAGAGTCCTCACATTTTGTATAATAATTCCATAAACCTAAACTATCTTGTTCATTGGAAAAGCAAGCGATATAATATTCGTATTCAAAATAATTTGTGTTAACGTTATTTTTTGCAGTCGTGTTTTCTGAATAGTAATTTTTTAAATTTTCATTGAATTCAGAATTATCCATTTTATCAATTTCATCAATTAAAAGTTTATATGTATAATATCTTTCCTGTTCGTCATTTAAAAATTTTGTATTGGAAAACCAAATTTTTTTATTATTTAAAATTCCATTTAAGCCATTTGAAGATGTGTAATGATAAAATGATTGCTGTGGATTAATTTTCCGGCTACGCAATTCTTGCATAAAGTATTCATATAATCTTTTGTACATTTCGGTTCCCCTATAAATTAATTCATTATAATATTAAAACTATCTATTATGTTTTTGAAACAATTATTTTGTCTTGATGAAAGAATTTTACTATCTTCATTAGTACTATAATCAATAACAGTTACATTTTCTATATCATTATACTTATCTGCAGAATACTCCTGTTCTTTAAGCGTAGATGTTATAATAACTTGTTTATCAAGACTTTTAAAACATTCAATCATTAAATTTTCTCTCGTAGTTGATATTTCACCCCCTCTATAATAATCAATTATTATAGGAAAAGAGTGTTGTATGCAATCATTAATTGCCATTGTTCTACTAAAATAATATTCTTGTTCATCACTACCTGAATATATTAAATGTTTTGTTGTAAATAAATCCGTAAACACTAATTTACCTTGTTTATCAACATACTTATAATAATAATTCATTTTATCTATTATTGCGGTTTTTAATTTTTTATACTCTTCTTTTGCATTTTTGTTTTGTTCTTCATTAGTAACAATATCTTGCTGTAAATCTTTCAATTCCTTGTTTAATTTTGCTAACTTATTATCATATTCTTTTTCTGAAAGTATTTCATCTTTAAATAATAATATTGTTTGAAATTCTTCTGGAATATCCATTAAAGCTTCTTTTAAGGTGTTTTGAGCTTTGTTAATATTTTCAGTGTATTCTATAATTAATTCAGTTTTTAAACTTATTTGAGAATGTATAGAAGTTATAATCTGGTTTCTTACCGTAATATTACTAATGTCAAAAGTTACATCATTATTTGTATACAAAATTTGGTCACAACCACATTTTTTACAAATAATTTTACCGGTGTTGATTTTTTTATTTAATGAATTCAGCTCACTTAATAAATTTTGTAATTGTATTTTTCTATTTATTTCATTTTTTCTTTTTCTTTTATTTTCAGAAATTTCATTATTTAATACTTTTATAACGCTTTTTAATTCTTCAATATTTACTTCATCATCATATTTATTTATCCAATTTGAAAGATTTTTATTTTCTTTTGTTAGTTTTAATAGTTTTCGAGTTGATGATATTTGAGACTTAATTTCAGAAATTTTATCTTTTTTATTTTTTTGTTCTTGTGAAATATCGGTAATAATATTACCATTTAAAGAAGCAAGTAAATTTTCAAAATCCTTTTTATTATAATATCCCGTATTAATTACATTTGACGTATTTCTCTTATCTTGTCCTACAAAAAATATTTCGTACAATAAACTTGGGTCTGCTATTTTAATATGCCCATCTTTTACAATTTTAGGTAACGAAAAAAGATTTTGATTTATAAAATATTTTAATTCTGTACTTGTATTAAATTGAAATAAGTTTTCATTATGCTTTATTATAATTGAATCTTTATGTCTTAAAAATTCATAAATATTATTATCTATTTCTAATTCTACATAAAAATAATAGTTGTTTGGTAAAAAACCTATAGGAAATATTGGCTCATTTCCAAGTGCATACATCAATCCCTGTATAACAATAGTCTTACCCTTGTTGTTATCATCACTAAAAATAATATTTACACCTTGTTCAATACGATTTTCAATAAAACATTCCGATTCATTTCCTATAGCAACTCTTTTAATAATCATAAACCTTCCTCACTTTGCCAACCATCTTTAATTAAAGCTATCAAATATACAACTGTTAATTCAGTAAATTCGCTTGGCACATTAACATTATTTGTTAAAAACACTTGTCTTATATCAGTTGGTGATAAATTAATGTTGTTTTTAACTGTTATTATAAGTTCTTCAAAAAATAACCAAAATAACCTTTTATTATTTTTATCAAATAAAACTCTAGCTATTTCTGAGTGCATATTTTGAATAATATCTTTGCATTCTTCCAATTCAAAATCTTTTATACTGTCTCTAAAAGAAAGTGGTATGTTATTTAAATTTTTAAATAAATCAAAACCTATAAATCTATTTATGATTAAAGTATCAAAATCTGTTCTTTTAAATAACTTATTTGTAGCTACAACTTCTGATGCATTTTCAATTCTACTATTATGTATTGAGATATTTTTAAAAGCAGTTTGCTTATCTCTTATTTCATTAAAAATAGATTCAAAAAATTTGTCTTGAATAATTTGCGTTTTAAAATTGGTTATCTTCTTCACATAGTCTATTTTAGAATCCTCACCCAACACAAATAATACTTGGGGTAAAAAGGAATCAATTTGTGTTTCATCTGGTGATTGTTTTTGTCTTCTCTGATATTCTGCAATCAAGCCTTCTTTTATTTTTGAAGATTGCTTCTCTTTAAAATTGCTTAAATCAAATGTTTTTAAATTTTCATTTTGTAAATAACCTTCTGTCAACTTAGGCATAAAAAAAATAAAATGCTCAAAAGGAAAATCATGTTGAAAATTTAGAAATAAAGTTATTAAATATTTACCTATTTTCCTAGGAGTTAATGATTGTTCATTTTTCGACTGAACATCCCATAACATTGAATATTGCCTATTGCAACCAGTAACATCATTGAAACAATCTATAGCAAATGTTTGTATTGACCTGCTGTCTTTTCGATAACTGAGTAAGTACAATAAAGCTTTTGTTTCATAGTCATTAGCTTTTGTATTATTTTGTTCAGTTGTTTTAAATTCATACATGACGATACTTCCAATTATTACAAGTATAATAATCATGAACAATAATACATGCTAAAATTTAATACTCAATCCGCTTAGTAGCTAAGTATATATCCCTTCAAGTTTGCTCATTTCTTGTTCTGCAAAATCTGGAACCACATGTCCATAAATGTCCATGGTTATTTGAATACTTGCGTGTCCGAGTAGTCTTGATACTACTATTGGTAAAATCCCACTTTCTAATGCCCTTGTGGCAAATGTATGCCGCATTGCATGAACATTCCTGTGTGGAATTTCTAATTTCCTTTGGATTCTGCTAAAGGCATCTAAAAAAGTTCCTGTATCTGTAAAATATCCGTCCTGACGTGGAAATACTAGGTTGAGTTTACTGTAATAGTCCTGTCCTAATTTCTTTTTGGTAATGTCCTGCTGTATTTTATATTGAGCTAACTCATTCATTATTGCAGGCAAAACACTAACCACCCGATTAGAAGTTTTTGTTTTCGTATTATATACAAAACCTAAAATTGTTTTTGTATCAGTATTTTTACTAAAATTTTTATTCCTTTGCACCTGTTTATTTATTCTTACGGTATTTCTATCAAAATTTACACAATCCCAAGTCAAACCAAGTAATTCACCGGCTCTAAGTCCAGTGAAAAAGTCAAATTTAATAGCCATACCATAATAATGCTTAGAACATTCTAACATAATCCGTTCTTGTTCTTCTCTAGTAAAGACCTCTATTTCTTTTTTACCTTCGCGTATTAATTTTACAGTTGATAATGGATTTCGAATAATTTCTCCTCTTTTTAGTGCAAAATTAAGGCAACTACTCATAACTAGATGTATATTTTCAACAGTTTTTTTTGATAAACCTCCTTTTCCTGTTAATTTTCCATATCGGTAGAGATAATTATAAAAGGTCTGAATATCATCTCCTGTTAAATTTACTAATGGAATATTCCCTAGATGTGGTATTATATGTCTACGAATAATCATCTCATAACTTTGACTTGTTGATTCTCTTAATCCATAGATTGCAGTTCCATAAAACCATTTTTCAAAATACTCTCCAACCTTAATACTCTTTGAACTTATATCAATTCCTGCATGATGTTTTTCCATTATATCTTTTAAGAGTAGTCTTGCTTCTTTTTCGGTTTTTGCCCTGCAAGATTTAAAAACTCTGTTGCCTTTAACGTCATAACCTATTTGAAATTTCGCAATCCATTTCCCGCTTCGTGATTCTTTAAAAATGCTACCTTCTCCATTACTTCTTCTTTTTGCCATTACGCAATTTCCTTTCTTTCCTCTTTTACAAAATTGTAGAACGTATTAGTTTTTAGTTTTAATAATTCACACGCCTTTTTGGCAGTAATTTTGCGACAAGACCAATCATTATAAATATCTTGCCAATTATCAGGCTTTTTGATTTTCTTTCGACCTTTGTATTTACCTTCTTTTTTCGCAACTGCAATCCCATCTTTTTGACGTTCTAAAAGATTTGCTCGTTCAAATTCATAAATTGCACCAAGCATTGTAACCAT
>CALVAL010000075.1 GCA_944325535.1 Candidatus Gastranaerophilales bacterium | reverse complement strand
TGAGTGGGGATCTGGTGTTATTTTTTATTATGTATTGAAGATTTTTGGTCCTTTAGGTATTATTCTTTTGCAATCAATATTGATGTTTTTGACGACTGTATTTGTTATAAAAACACAAAATTTGCAAAAACATCCATTCCCAAGATCTCTATTATTTATTTCTGTATTTTTATTTTTATTTTCAAGGCTTAATCCAGAATTAATAAGATGTCAAATGTTCAGTTTTTTCTTTTTTAGCTTGTTTCTATATATATTAGAAAAAACTCGTAAATATCCTAAAAGCAATTTGGTTTGGTTGATTATACCGATAACTGTATTATGGAATAATTTGCATGGAGGAATTGTATCAGGTCTAGGCTTAGTTTTTATATATTTTATAGGTGCAATATTAGAAAAAAGACCCTGGACAAAGTATTTTGCAACATTAGCGATAGCATCAGCTTCTCTAATAATTAATCCATACGGGTACAAATATTTAAACTTTCTATTATCTGCAACTACAAAACATAGAAAATACATAGTAGAGTGGTGGCCATTTTATGCAGAGAGACATTTTCTTTACTATTTGCCATCTTCCAGTTTTATTATTTTGGGAAATTTGTTGAATTTTTTTAATAAAAAAATTGATATTACAAAAACGATAACTTTGTTAGTTACATTATATCTTGGTTTAGCTCATGTAAAATTGTTATCATTAGCTTTAATAGCAGTTGGTTCCTTATGTTATAATGAAATTTTTAAATTATTTTTAAGTCTAAAAAAATATTTAAAAATAGTTGAAAGGTGTCTTTATATAGTAATAATTGTCCTTGCTATTTTAATACCTTTATTTTCTCCAACATGTCCTAGAGCTGGAAAAGATAGATTTCCGCTAGCTGAGGTCGAATTTTTAAAAATTAACAATATAAAAGGTAATATTCTTGTTCCATTTGGATTTGGAAGCTATGTGTCTTATAAATTGTATCCTACAAATTTAATATACATGGATGGAAGATATGAGGAAGTCTATAACGATAAAGAATTTTTGTATATGAGAGATTTTGAGCTCGCAGAAGAAAATTGGGATGATATTCTAAAAAAATATCCTACAGAAATTTTGATGGTTGTTCCGAGCTGGCCAGTTTATTCGGTGTTGGTGAGTAATAAAGAATGGAAAGAAATTTTTTTAGGACCGAAATGTGCAATATTTATAAAAGCCGATGAGGTAAAAAAACATTATCTTCAGCCAAATAAAAATATAGATTATTATAAGAAAACAATTTTTGAACATAGGAGTTTTAAATGACAAATCCATTAAAATATACCTGTTTATTAGGTGGTGGTGCTATAAGAGGTATGGCGTATATTGGAACCTTTAGAGCATTAGAGGAACTAAATATTGAATATGATATAATAGGAGGCTCTTCTGTCGGTTCAATTATGGCTACATTGTTAGCTTGTGGATATAAATCATATGAATTAGAAAATATCTTTATGAAAGTTAACTTTGATCTTTTTAAAGATATACATTTGGGTATTGGTAAAGATTTTGCTTTAAGTAAAGGTGAAATTTTTCAAGATTGGCTTAATGAGCTGCTTATGAAAAAAATGACTAACGTAAAGGGTAGAAAACCTTTGTTTAAAGATCTTGATAAGAAATTGGTAATAATAACAACTGATATAAAGAATTTTAGAACTCAAGAATTTTCTGTCGATGTGACGCCTGATTTTGAAATTGCTCAAGCAATAAAAATATCTTCAACGATGCCAGGATTTATGGCTCCATATAAATATAATAACTGTTACCTAGTAGATGGAGACTTACAAAAAGCTTCTCCTATGTGGAGATTATCTAATACTTTAAAGAATTCTGAAAGTAGAATATTAGAATTTCGTCTAGAAGGAGCTTATAGCGAGGATAATAAAAATCCGATATCTTTTATAAATACTATATACAGTTGTGTGACTGATGTTGCAACTGATTTTGTAACAGAACTATATGGTAAAAATGATAGATATGATTATATAAATATTAATACCGGTGATGTCTTTTTTGCTGATTTTAACTTGAATAAAACAGAAAGAAGAAAACTTATTGATATTGGTTATAAAAAGACTATGGAGTATTTTAAATCTGTATTGCCAAATAAGAAACGTGATTTATTAGAAGTTTATCCTAAACTCTCTACTTATTTAAAAAAGGCTTTAAAAGGGCTAAAAGTCAATAATGTAGAAGAGGTTCAATGGTGGATGGGTGATATTTTTACTCTACTTTGTGAAAATAAGGAAATTATTGATCCAAAGATATATGAAAAAATGGTACTAATGAAAAATGAGTTATCAAAATCTACATCTACGATACTCTTTTTCCATACTTGTTTTAGAGGGGCAAAGAGGCTGGAAGCTATAATAAAAGATGTTATTATGTGTGTAGATACTAGAATTTTAGAATTAAAGCTCTATTTACAAAATGAAACCTCTGAAATAAAAAATTAAGAATTGTAACAATTTTCTTATTTACGTTGCTTTTTTGTAATAAATCTTTACAAAAGGGTTGAAGTTTATATACTTATGATATATATTGAGTATATAAGAAATATTTGTTTCTTAAAAAAGGTTTATCTCGAAAAGTTTAGCCCCTGTTATGTGAGTCACTATAGACTTCTTTTTGAGGTGTATTTTTAATGCAAAATTTAATATAGGAGTTTAACAGTATGAAAGACAGAATGATTGAAATGAAAAAAACAGCAACAACTAATCCTGCAAAATTAGGTTATGTAGCAATTACATCAACTTCAGAAGATCTAGCGGATTATTTAAAAAAAGCTAATAGTTTTCCGTCTTTATCAGCAGAAGAAGAAAAAGAAGTCGCGCTAAAAGCAAAAAATGGTGATTTGAAAGCAAAAAGAGAGTTAGTAGAAGCTAATTTAAAACTTGTATATACAATTGCAAGAAAAGCTATTCATGTATCAAAATTACCAGTTGTAGATTTGATACAAGAAGGAAATTTAGGATTAATGATCGCAGTTGAAAAATTTAATCCAGAATTAGGATATCGTTTTTCTACATATGCAACTTGGTGGATAAAACAAGCAATGTTTAAAGCAATTTCTGAACAATCATATTGTATGAAAATTCCTGTATATATTCAGGAAACATTATCAAAATTTTCTAAGGTTAAAGCTGAAATGGAAAGAGCTTATAATTGCCAAGTGACAAATAAAGATGTAGCTCAAAAAATGGATATTGAGCCAGAAAAAATTGATACATATTTATCAGCATATTCAACTACAATTTCTATAGAGGGAAATTTTGATGCAAATAACGGTAGTGAATTAAAAGTTGCAGATGTATTAGAAGATACTAATACAAATGTTGAAGAAAATATTGAATATGAAGAATTAAAAAAAGATATAGCAAATGTTGTTTCAACTCTAAAAGAAAGAGAACAAACTGTTATAAAAATGAGATTTGGGCTTGAAAATTTTGCAAAAACTACATTAGAAGATATTGGAAAAATGTTTGGTGTGACAAAAGAATGTATACGTCAAACAGAAATGAGAGCTATTAATAAGTTAAGAAATAACTTATTCTTATCTTGTTATGCTGATTAAATCTCTTATATTTTAAAGAGTTTTAGAGTTCTCTATGTTGTTAAAAAAGCGGAGCAATTCTAATTTATTGTTAGTCAAAGTTCCGCTTTTATTTATGGTAATCAATAAAGTTTTAAATTTTCTGTAAAATTCTAGATGTTTACATTTCTTAATAAAAAGGCAAAAAATTGTTCTTTTATGTCTTATTATTTATAATAGCATAACAAGTGTGAAGGTCTTTTTATGGTAAGTGTTATAAACAATTATCAAAATCCATACGGTACTTATGGAACAATCCAGAAAATAGGGATTTCTCCTAATGGTAGGGCAATTTATAGAACGATTGATTCTACTGGAAAAGTTGGAGGTCAACTTTCTTTGCCTGATATCGATTCTAAAAAATTTGAGAAATCTTTTAACGATATAGTAGAAGTTTCTCCAAAGATTCAAGAGTTTAGTCTTAAGCATTCTTCAGAGGCTGATATAAAAAAAAGACGTAATATGTCTAAAATTATGACAGCAGCTGGGGGAATTGCTGGGTTTGCTATACCTCTGTTTTTAACAAGAAAATCTCCATCTACTATAAAGAAAATAATTTCATCAGTACTAGGTAGTGTAATTGGTCTAGCCGTTGGTGGTGTTGCATCTTTTGCGCTAACTACTCCTCCTGGGACGTTTAAATTTTTAAGAGCTATAAGAACAATTTCTAAATTAGATATACAAGTCCTGCCTAAAAAGCAACAAGATTAATTTGTAGATTACGAAAAGTTTTTGGTGGAATCTTTTGCTGTTTTGTAGTTTTAAAAACTTCCGTATAATCTTATTTTGCTAATTTCCAATGTTTATAATATAATCAGAATTGGAAATTTAGTATAATTTAATGGAAGCATCCGGCTTTCGAGTAGTCGGAGAAAGAAGGAAAAATGGTACCAGAAACAAAAAGTTTTCAACTGGAAATCGGCGGAAAGACCGTAACAATTGAGACTGGTAAGTATGCTCAGTCAACTAATGGTAGTGTGACAGTTCGCTGTGGTGATACAATGTTATTTGTTCACTGTGTTGTTAGTAAAGAACCTAGAGTGGGAATCGACTTTTTCCCATTGTTAATTGATTATGAAGAAAGAATGTCTGCAATTGGACGTATTCCTGGTGGATATAATCGTTCAGAAGGAAAAGCAAGTGATAAAGCTATCCTTGTTTCTCGTTTGATAGATAGACCTATAAGACCTCTATTCCCAAAAGGATATAGAAATGATATTCAAATAGTAGCTCAACTTTTTAGCTACGATCAACAAAACCAACCTGATACATTAGCAATGTTGGGTGCATCTTGTGCATTGATGCTGTCAGGGGCACCTTTTGAAGGGCCTATTGGTGCTGTTAGGGTGTCAAAATTAGACGGAAAACTTATTGCAAACCCAACTCACCAAGAAGCTGATAAATCTGATTTAGATATTGTAGTAGCAGGTACGCATGATAGCGTTATTATGGTTGAAGCTGGATGTAAATTTGTTACAGAAGATGATATTATGGAAGCTGTTGAATTTGCTCAAGCTGAAATCAGAAAACAGTGTGATGCTCAAGTTGAATTTGCTAAAGCTTGTGGTGTTGTAAAAGAAGAATTTGTAAATCCTTATGATACAACAGAGCTTAAAAATATTATTAATGAAGTTGCTCATGATATGATTTTTGATGCTTATCATAATTTTGATAGAACTTATAGACAAAATAAGTTGGAAGAAGCTAAAAAATTAGTAAAAGAAAGAGTAGAAGCTCTTCCTGAAGATCATTATATTCATCAAATAATTGAAGAAACAGGTATCGACTTTGTAGCAGAAGAATTTAAAGCTGCAGAAAAGAAAATTATGCGTGCCATGATTCTTGATGAAGGTGTAAGGGCTGATGGAAGAAAACCTAATGAAGTTCGCCCAATATGGTGTGAAGTAGGTGTAATTCCAAGAGCTCATGGCTCAGCTGTCTTTACTAGAGGACAAACTCAAATCCTTTCTGTAGCAACTCTAGCTGGTCCTGGCATGAAGCAAGAATTAGATGGTGTTGATCCTGAGACTGAAAAAACATACATGCATAAATACATATTCCCGGGCTTCTCAGTAGGTGAAGTAAAACCTCTAAGAGGTCCTGGTAGAAGAGAAGTCGGACATGGAAATTTAGCGGAAAGAGCTAATGTTCCTGCACTTCCATCTCAAGAAGAATTCGGATATACAATTCGTGTAACATCTGATGTATTAGAATCTAACGGTTCAACATCAATGGGCTCTACTTGCGGTTCTTCTATGGCATTGATGAACGCCGGTGTTCCTGTGAAATGTATGATAGGTGGTGTTGCAATGGGTATGATTACTGAAGAAGGTAAAGAACCTGTTGTACTTACTGATATTCAAGGTATTGAAGACTTCTTAGGTGATATGGACTTCAAAGTAACAGGTAATGATGATGGTATTACTGCATTACAAATGGATATGAAAGCTAAAGGTATTGCAAATGATACTCTAAGAAGAGCTTTAGCTCAAGCAAAAGAAGGTAGATTACATATCTTAGGTGAAATGAGAAAAGTTATTTCTAAGCCTGCAGATCATTTATCACCATTTGCACCAAGCATTACTACAATGACAATTCCAACAGAAGATATCGGAACTGTTATTGGACCTGGTGGAAAACAAATAAGAGCTATCATTGAAGCATCTGGTGCAGAAATTGATATTCAAGACAGTGGAGTTGTTACAATTACTTCTAATGACCAAGAAGGTGCTGCTATAGCTAAGAAAATGATTAATGACTTAACATTTAAACCAGAAGTAGGAATGGTTGTAAAAGGAAAAGTTGTTAGAATCATTCCAATTGGTGCTTTTGTAGAATTAGGTGGTGGAAAAGATGGTATGGTTCACATATCTCAAATTTGCCAAGAAAGAATAGAGACAATAGAACCTCATGTAAATATTGGTGATGAAGTAATTGTTAAGGTTATTAAAATCGATGATAAAGGAAGAATTAATCTTACTATCAAAGGAGTAACCGAAGAAGATAAAACTAAGCTTATAAATGCATAGTTCTAAAAAGTAGTAAAAAGTCGTAGATGAAAATCTACGACTTTTTTATTGAAAATTTTTGTTTAAGCGCTAAGCTTCTCTTTTAGATTATAATATTTATCAGCACCCAATAAAACACTTTTAATAGCTGCTTGTACCCTATTTGCAACTCCTAATTTTTTGTAAATCGATGCAACATGAGCCTTTGTTGTGTGATTAGAAATAAAAAGTTTTTTTGAAATTTCTCTATTATTTAATCCTAATAATAACAGTAGTAAAACTTCTTTTTCTCTATCAGTAAAAATTTCCATATTTGCCCAAAATCCTTTTCTTAATAATTAACACCTATATTTTTTGTACACTATACTCCGAAAAGTGTCTATAAGCTTACTGGCTAAATTTTGTCTACATTTTATATATATTAAGTTTTGTAACAATTTAGAGTTATATTGAAATTGTTTATAATTTCAATACTTTTTATATATAGATGGTATTATAAGAAAGATTAAGTAAGATGAGCACAGGTTTAAATACAGATTTACAATCAAAATTAACTCAAGCAATGGGACAATTGAGCTCATTGAATGGCTCTGTTGGCTCTGCAGGTGCTGGCTCATCAAATTATGTAAATAGCATTTGGGGACTTGCTCAGGAAGGTCAAAATGCTATTAATGGAAATGATACACAAAAAGCTCAAGCAATCGTTGATATGGTTCAAAATTTGCTTGGTATGTTATCTAGCTTAGGTACAAATGAAACAAGCAAAGCTAATAAAGAAGTTAATAAAAATGACAAAGCTGCTTCTGATGTAGAAAATGGTGCAAAAGCTTCCGCAGATAAGACTCAAGCTGAAATTGAATCAATTAAAAACGATATTAAAAATAATAATACAGATATTAAAACTGCTTTAGCTAAAATCCAAGAATTAGGTGGAAATCAAGAAGATATTACAAAAGCACAAGAAGCTGTAAAAGAACAAATAAGAGTTATTGATGAAAACTTAAGAATTATAAATGATGGAGTATCTAATCAAGAAGCTAAAGATAACGCTTTAAAAGCTATAAAAACAGCATCAATAGCAATCAGCAATATTACATCTACAATTGTTTTTCTAACGAAAGAAAATCAAGATGCTATCCAAGAACAAACTGGTATTGTTGAAAATGCAGCAAACAACATTTCTTCATTAGTTGAAAAATCAGTATCAACAATTTCAAATGGAACAGTAGATTTACAATCTTATATCCAAAATGCAGGACAACAAATTGTAACTAATACTACAAGTAGTACCACTGGAGCTTCTAATCAAATTGTAGGAGCAGAAGCTACGGCAATGGGGTCTTCAACAAGTTGGATTCCTGGAGTTAATGTCTCAGCTGCAAAATTCCTTCAAATTGGAGCTGATCAAACCATGGCTGGTGGTGTAAGAATATCAGGTGCAGCTAAAAATATTTCTTCATTAACAAAAGCTATAGGTACAATAGGTGGCGATCTTTCAAATATAGTTGGTTCAACTCAAGAAATTCAAGGTGTTGGTTCAGAGGCAACAGAACTTCTAGGACAATATCAAACAAAATTATCATCAATAATTACTGCAACAGGCTCTTGGTCTCAAGTAGTTGATGCAAATAATGAATTAAATCAAGCAATAGCAGAATATGAAGGAAATGAAGCTGTTGATTATACAAATTTCTTCGGCTCTGAAACAAAAGCTACAGAACAAACAAAACAAACTTCTTATCAAACTCCTTGGGTTCAATATGCTAAACAAAATAGTCAAGAACAACAAAATACAAATAATAATCAACAAAATAAAACTTTAGAATTTGATACTCAAAAATTTAAAAAAGCTTTTGGAATCTAATAAGTTTTAAATAAAAGTTTTTTATTAAAAGTTTGCGGAAAAATTGGCATTTTTCTTGCAAACTTCAGGGAACGGTTTCGCATAAGGTTGTGTGCTATCCCACACACGACCTGATGCTCACACACCTAAGGTCGGATTTGAAAAATCTCAAAAATTTGTCA
>CALVAL010000074.1 GCA_944325535.1 Candidatus Gastranaerophilales bacterium | reverse complement strand
GATGATGTAATTGAAATTGTGCTCGATATTGGAAGGATTCCAGAAGTTCGGCATTCTGGGGGAAAAATTGAGAAACTTAATTGTGAGATAGTGAATGATGAGGATATCACATTTATTACATCTCATTTGCAGGAATTCACTCATGATAATCGTTCTGGTATTCCAGGAACATTGCATAGAATAAGTGCAATTAGAAATCGTCAGGGAAAAGTTGTTGGTCTTACTTGTCGTATTGGAAGAGTTGTTACAGGAACGATTGCTTGTATTAAAGATATTTGTACTCAAGGAAAAAGCATTCTATTTCTAGGGCCTCCAGGGGTAGGAAAAACTACTAAACTTAGGGAAATTTCAAGATTAGTAGCTGATGAACTTCAAAAAAGAGTGGTAATTGTTGATACTTCTAATGAAATTGCCGGTGATGGCGATGTGCCACATCCAGCAGTTGGGTCTGCTAGAAGAATGCAAGTTGCTCAGCCAGAATATCAAAAAGATATTATGATTGAAGCTGTAGAGAATCATACTCCTGAAGTAATTGTAGTAGATGAAATTGGTACAGAAGCTGAGGCTCAGGCTGCAAGAACGATTGCAGAAAGAGGAGTTATGCTTATAGCAACCGCTCATGGTAATTGTCTTGAGAGTCTTATAAAAAACCCTACTCTTTCTGATTTAGTTGGTGGAATACAGTCAGTTACTTTAGGTGATGATGAAGCAAAAAGAAGAGCTTCTCAAAAAACTGTACTAGAAAGAGAGAAACAGCCAACTTTTGATATAGTAATAGAAATTTTAGATAGGAATACTCTCGCTGTTTATAAAAATACTTCGGAGGCTGTAGATTATATATTAAGAGGCTGGCCAATTAGACCAGAAATAAGAAAAGTTGAACAAAAAACTGTTGAAAAAATTGAGCATATTGAAGAAAAAACTCCTATAATTTCAAATGTTGATACTAAACAAGATAGTAAGTCAGCAGTAGATAATAGCATGAATTTCTCATTCTCAAGACAGAAATATGTAGAGCAAGCAAAACCTCTTAAAAAGCTGTATTTGTATGCAGTATCAAGAACTATTGTAGAAAAAATTATTGAGCGTCTTGATTTAAATGTAGAGATAATAAGAAACGTTGAAGATGCAGATATTGTTCTTGCACATAAGAATTTTGCAAAAGGTGGTGCAAAAATTTTAAGTACAGCTAAAGAATATAGAGTTCAAATTTTCTATGTAAAAACTAACTCAATGGCACAAATACAAAAAGTTCTAAAAGATGCATTAGATATACAACCTGGCGATGTAGAATCAACTCAAGGTTATAAAGATGAAGCAGAAAAGGCTTTAGATGAAGCAAAAGATGCCATAAATAAAATAATGAACAATGAAGAAGATTTTATAGAATTAGCACCTCAAGGGCAGCAAATAAGAAAACTTCAACATGAATTGGTTGAACAGTACAATTTAAAGAGTTCTTCTGTTGGGGATGGGCATTCTAGACATTTGAGAATTTATAAAAATTAATCAATATACCCGACTGGATTCTTGATTTATAATATTATTTTTGTTAGTATTATGTTTAAAATTAAACATAATACTTTAATTTTTAGGGTAGATATCGTGTAAATTTTGTTTGGAGAGAGGATGAGAAAAAATATAATAATTATACTGATAATAGCAGTAGCGCTAGTTTTTGGACGTTGGCTTATATCTAGTTTGTCAAAGGATAAAACTGCAAAACAAAGAGAATTGAGTAGAACTCCTGCTGTTACTGTAGCAGATGTTAAGACAGATAAAGTTGTTATGGAATATACATCTACTGCAAGAGTAACTGCAAAATATAGAGTTGAAATTCTTGCACGTATAAGTGGATATTTATTAAAAAGTTATTTTAAAGAAGGTGATAATGTAAAAGCAGGTCAACTTTTATTTGAAATAGAACCTCAACAATATCAATATGCTGCTAAGCAGGCTAAAGCTAATATAGAAAATACAAAAGCACAGTATGAATATTATCAAAAACAGTTAGAACGGTATAAGGAACTTGTAAGTAAAGATTATATTGCAAAATCTGATTATGATAATATTTATTCTCAAAGAAATGCTTTTAGAGCACAGTTAGATAGTGCTGATAGTGCATATAGAGATGCTCAAAGAAATTTAAGTTATACGAAGATAAAATCTCCAGTAGATGGTAAAGTTGGCATGATTTCAGTAACAGAAGGTAACTATGTATCAATGAATAGCGGACCATTAACAACCATTAATAGTTATGATCCTATGTATGTAACTTTTCCAATGACATCTAAAGATTATGCTGATTTAGCAAGAATAGATGCTAATAATAATATAAATAGAAAGGTTGAATTTTTATTTAGTACTGGTAAAAAATATGAATATTCAGGAATTCAAGATTTTTTGGATAACAAAGTTGATGAATCCACTGGTACTATTACATTGAGAGCGACATTCCCTAATCCCAAAAATGAGCTTATACATGGAGATTTTGGAAAAATTATAATATATTCAAATAATAAGGCTACGATGCCTGTAGTTCCACAAACAGCAACAATGGAAAACCAAGAAGGAAGATATTTATACGTATTAGATAAAGATAATCTCCCTAGAATGTCTTATATAAAAACTATGGGGCAAACAGATAACGGCAATTGGATTGTATCAGAAGGGGTAAAAGCTGGTGATAGGATTTTAACAAGTGGTATACAAAAAGTAGTACCAGGAAATCCTGTTAGAATTGTTGATAAAGCCGTTAATGAAAATTCTACAAAGCCAAAAAAAATAAATATCTTTGCAAGATTATATAAGAATATTTTAAATAAATTTAAAAAATAATAAGGAAATATAAATGGCAGGCAATTTATTTATAAAAAGACCGAAATTAGCAATAGTTATATCATTGGCTATAATTTTAGCAGGACTGATATCTTTAACAACATTACCATTAGAGGAATATCCTTCAATTACACCACCTCAAGTTGTAGTAACTGCTACATATAGCGGCGCAAGTTCTGATGTAATTACTTCAACTATAGCTGCACCGGTAGAGCTGCAGCTTAATGGTATTGAAGATATGTTGTATATGTATTCTGAATCAAAAAATGGATCATATAAACTGACTCTTTTCTTTGAAGTAGGATCGGATCCAGATATGGCATTAGTCAATGTTCAAAACCAACTTCAGTTAGTTACGCCGAGACTTCCTGAGGAGGTAAAACGGTATGGCCTTACTGTAAAAAAATCAACTGGTGGCGCTGGATGTCTTATGATGGCATTAACATCTCCGAATGGAACTTATGATTCTTTATTTCTAGCAAACTATGCGACGATGTTTCTGAAAGATGAACTCGCCAGAATTAAAGGATGTGGTAGTGTTTCTATTTTTGGAGCTGGTGACTATTCTATGCGTGTTTGGCTTAAACCTGACAGAATGGCAAGTTTAGGTGTTTCTACTTCTGATATTAATGCTGCAATTACAGCTCAAAATACTCAAACACCAGCAGGTAATATTGGTGTAGAGCCTATGGAATATCCACAACTAATGAAATTTACTCTAAGAACTAAAGGCCGTTTAAAAACTGTAGAAGAATTTGAGAATATAGTTGTTAAGTCTAATATAGATGGATCTAATGTTAAACTAAAGGATGTTGCTAGGGTTGAATTAGGCGCAGAAAACTATTCTTCTTCTGTAAAAATTGGGAAAAATAGTGCTGCAATGATTTCAATAGCACAGTTGCCTGAGGCAAATACTATTGATTTAGTAAATAAAGTAGAAGCAAGAATGCAAGAATTAAGTAAAAAATTCCCTAATGATGTGTCATATCAAGTACAATATGATACGACTGAATTTGTAAGGGAATCTATACATGAAGTAATTAGTGCAATTATACTTGCAATTATTCTAGTAAGTGCTGTAACATATCTATTTTTAGGCACTGCAAGAGCTGCTTTTATACCGTTTTGTGCAATCCCAGTATCTTTAATAGGTGTATTCATTTTTATGGCTTTAATTGGTTTTTCTATTAACCTATTAATTTTGTTCGGTTTAGTTTTGGCAGTTGGTCTGGTTGTTGATGATGCGATTGTAGTACTCGAAAATACTCAAAGGCATATTCAAGAAGGAAAAGATAGAAAAGAGGCTACGGAAATTACCATGCAAGAAGTTTTTGGTGCCGTAGTCGCAACATCTTTAGTATTGATGGCAGTATTTGTGCCTGTATCTTTTATGACTGGTATTACAGGCCAAATGTACAGACAATTTGCCGTATGTATTGCAACATCTATCGGTTTATCAACACTTGTTGCTCTTACACTTTCTCCAGCACTATGTTCTATTATTCTTAAATCTGGAGAAGAAAAGACTGATTTTGAATTTATTCAAAAATTTGAGGACTGGTTTAATGGTGTAAGAGAAAAATATCTAAAAACAGTAGAATATTTCGTAAAATCACCTAAAAAGACTGTATTAACATTGTTAGGTATAGTTCTTGCAATTCTTATAATGTTTAAAATAACACCAACTGGTTTCTTACCAGATGAAGATAGGGGTGCGATGTTTGTACAAGTACAGCTGCCAGATGGTGCTACGCTTTCTAGGACGGCAGGTGTTGTTCAAAATATAGCAGATGATTTGACTCAAATACCAGGAGTTATATCTGTATTGCAAGTAAATGGTTTTTCTGGTGAAAATACGGCTTTCGTTGTTGTAAAACTAGAACCTTGGTCTAAAAGAAAATCTAAGAAACTTTCAATAAATAATATAATGGCTCAAGCAAATGCTATAACCGCAAAATATACTGAAGCTAATTGCTTTGTTACACAACCACCTGCAATTTCCGGCATGGGTATGTTTGGTGGTTTTGAATATCAATTACTTGATAAAGGTGATCGTTCTTCGGATGAATTATTTGTTCAAGCACAAAATCTACTTGGAGTAGCAAGACAAAATCCTGCTTTTTCAAGTCTTTATACATCATATACATCATCTTTACCTCAAGTAATTGTTACAGTTCAAGATGAAAAAGCCATGGCTCAAGGTGTTTCAATTTCTGAAATTTATAGTACGCTTGCCGCTCAGTTTGGTGCAACATATATTAATGACTTTAATAAATTCGGAAGAGTTTATCGTGTCTATATGCAAGCAGATGCTCCTTATAGAGCAACAATGGAAGACTTAAGTAAAATTTATGTAAAAAATAATCAAGGGAAAATGGTTCCTATTACGACCGTTATAACAACAAAAAATATAGTTGGACCATATTTATTAAATAGATTTAATATGTATCCTTCAATTGTAATTAACGGAAATCCTGCAGAAGGTATAAGTTCTGGGGATGCAATGAAAGCAATGGAAAAAATTTCAGATGAGGTTTTACCAAAAGATATGGATTATGCTTGGTCTGGAACATCTTTACAAGAACAAATGTCTTCAGGTCAAATGGGACCAATTTTAGCAATGGCTCTGACTTTCGTATATTTATTCTTAGTAGCATTATATGAGAGTTGGACACTTCCTATTGCTGTATTATTAATCTCTCCAGTAGCATTATTAGGTGCAATATTTTTCCAATACGTATCTGGATTATCTCTTGATATATATGCTCAAGTAGGATTAGTAATGTTAATAGGTTTGAGTACAAAACAAGCAATTTTGATTGTAGAATTTGCAAAAGATGCAATGGAAAAAGATGGACTTAATTATATTCAAGCTTCTCTGCAGGCTGCAAAATTACGTTTTAGAGCAGTAATGATGACTAACATTGCATTTATTTTAGGACTATTACCATTAGTGTTTGCAAAAGGAGCTGGTGCTGGAAGCAGACACTCAATAGGTGTATCGGTTTTTGGTGGAATGATGGCGGTAGCCTTTTGGGGTAGTATATTAGTTCCTGCTTTTTTTGTATTAACAAATAGAATGAAAGAGAAATCAAGAAATTTTGTAGAAAAAATTAAGGCTAAAAAAAATGAAAATAAGTAAGATATTTACAATACTTTTGATATTACTTTTTATGTTTCAAGCATCTTCTGAAGCTGCTTTTTGGCATAAGGATAACTCTTTGGGAAACAAAATTAAAATAGAAGAATATCCAGAAAGTAAAGATGTTGAGCCTAAAATCGTAAAAGATGAAGTGACTGTAATTAAGGGTGGAGTTGAAAATTCTATAGAAATAGGCTTGGAAGATTGCTTAAAATTTGCATTAGGAAATAATCCTAGGATTCAAGCTGCAATGCAAGATGTTTTTGCTGCGGATGCGAGAATTAGACAAGCATGGTCTGCATATTTTCCTCAATTTGGATGGCAGACAGGATATACAAGAATAAAACAATTACAATTATCTGATGTATTTGGTAGAAATTTAATCTTTAACTATTTTGTACTTGGTCAAATTAGTGCTTCGCAGATGTTATATGACTTTGGGGTGACACAAAATCAAGTAACAATTAGAAAGTTAGATAGTCAAGGCTATAAAGTCACTCTTACAGGGACTGTAAATGATGTTATTTGTGAAGTTAAAAAAGCTTATTATAATTTACAATATGCTTTAGAAGCCAAAAAAGTTGCAGAGGATATGGTTGTAAAATATGCATCTTTTTATGAACAAGCAAAAGGTTTTTACAAAGCAGGAATTAAGCCGAAAGTTGATGTAACAATTGCAGAAGTTAACTTGAGCAATGCAAAGCTAAATCTAATACAGGCAGAAAATGCTGTAGATATAGCTATGGCTAGATTAAATAATGTTATGGGGTTGCCATATTCTAATAAATATAAAATAAAAGAATCATTAAAATTCGATTCTTGTGATATAACATTGGATGATGCTATAAAAACTGCACAAGAGTCAAGGCCAGAGTTTCAATTAGCTGAAATAAAAGTAGAAGGTGCTAAACAAAATGTAAAATTAATTAAAAAATCGTACTTTCCTCAATTAAGTGTAGAAGGACAATTTCAAATTGGTGGTAGAACATTTACTTCTAACTATGGTTATAACTTTGGTGGGTATTTAAATTTTCCGACAATTAATGGAATGCTTATCAAAAATGAAATAAAAGAAGCAAAAGCTATATATTCTAGAGAACAAGCGAACGCTATTAATACTCAAAATGATATATATTATGAGGTACAGCAAAATTATTATTCTTTAACAGAGCAGAAAAATAAAATTCCAGTGGCTTATTTGGGATTAAAGCAAGCAAAAGAAAATTATGACTTATCTGCCGGTAGGTATGAAGTTGGAGTAGGAAATCCAATAGAGCTTAAAGATGCACAAGTACAGTATCAAAATGCACAACTAACTTATTATCAGACAATGTGTGATTATAACAATGCAAGAGCTACATTAGAAAAAGCTATAGGCAAAAATATCTCAAATAATGAAGTAAAATTAGAAAAAGATTGTACTAAAAATACAAAGAAAGCAAAAAAATCTTAATTATTAGTATATACAATGTATTGTTTATAATTTTAATATAAGATATACTAACGTTTATAAGATAGGAGAGAATAAATTATGTTACCGATTATAACTGAAGATATATCATCAGAAATTTTTACAGAAGTATTTCAGGATATTCAAACTTGGCGAAAGAATATGGTTCAATATTTAAAAGAAGAAAATCCTGAAATTAATGCTGCAATATTAGAAGTTGCAAAACACGATGAAAATATTGATTTAAAAGCTGTAGCACTTGGTGCGTATTTATCATATAGGATGTTGGAAGTTGCTAATAATATGGAAGCTGGAACAGAACTAGAACTTTAATTAATATGTAAAGTTTTTATAAGTTTTTTTATATAACTAGCAAAAAATAAAATTACAGTTTTTATACAATTGGGTGTATTTGCAAAAACGTAAAGGAAAGGAAAATTATATGCAAATTTCAAGAATATCTTCATTCAATTTTATGGGTGCTAATAATGTAAAAAAAGCAGCTTCTGTTGCAAAGAAAGTTGAAAAAGAAGCTACAGTTAATCCTATGAAGCAATTTTTAGAAGAAACTCCTAATGTTCATGAATTTTATTCTCCAAGAAACGTAATAACAAAAGAAAAAGCTGTTGAACCAGCTGCAAGTTTCTATCCTACAAGAAATGTAATTTCAAGAACTAAGGAAAATGACGGTACAAAATTAAGCATGAATGAAGTCAATGATTTAGTTGCTGCTAAAAGAAAAGAAATAAAAAAATAGAAAGATTATTTTATAATATAAAAAAGGTAGTTCGTTAAAGAACTACCTTTTTTATTAATAAACAACTCTACAATTTAATTTATTAAAAATAAATATATAATATTTTTGAAAAAGGAGATTGCTATGTTAAGTTTAATAGTAAAATGGATACTATATACATTAGTTATTATCTTTATATCTTGGATTATACCAGGAATTGAAGTCGAAAATTTCTTAAGTGCAATGATAATCTGTTTAGTATTAGGGCTTATAAATAGTTTTATTAAACCCTTTTTGGCTCTTATAACTTTGCCGATTACCTTTGTAACATTTGGTCTGTTTAGCTTGATTTTAAATGCTTTATTGTTTATGCTTGCAGGTTGGATTACTCCAGGGTTTGAAGTAGAAGGCTTTTGGAGTGCTTTATTAGGCTCGTTAATACTTTCTCTATTTGCAGTTGCTTTAGATAAAAAGTAAGGGTTTTATTATGTTATAATTATTCTGTGATGAAAAGATTTTTAATTCATACCATGGGCTGCAAATCAAACCAGTTTGAAGGGGCTGTTATTGAGGAAAACCTTATAAAGTCAGGCTTGGAAAAGGTTAAAAAGTTTGAAAATGCCGATATTTATATTCTAAATTCCTGTTCCGTCACGCATAAAAGCGACAGCGAAGCCCTTTATCTTCTGCGTAATGCAAAGCATAAAAATCCGAATATCATAACGATTTTGACCGGTTGCCTCGCGCAAATTGAAAAAGAAAAACTGTTTGAAAATGATTTTATAGATTTTGTTGTCGGTAACGATGAAAAGTTGGAGTTGGAAAATTTTTTAAATTCACAAGAAAAATTGCAAGCAGCTGACATTATG
>CALVAL010000073.1 GCA_944325535.1 Candidatus Gastranaerophilales bacterium | reverse complement strand
ACCGCCGGAGAAACTCCGGGCAGCGTGAGCTGGCGGATAGGACCACAGGAATGGATGCGAAAGCCGGTATGAGTGCCGGAGAAGGGATGTGGGAACATCCCGAGGAAGGCACGAAATACTACGATACCGCCGTTACGGAATGAACGATAGTGAATGAAGTGAAGCAATCTATGATTGCACAGGCGGAATTTTGGCAAATCGCAGAGACTGCCGATGGATTTTTAATCACAGGCGATGGTGCAACGGTGAGTTAAGAGCTTCACCAGCGATATCGGAAGGTATCGGCTAGGCAACCCCCGGTCGGATGCAAGATTGAATCAAGCGCTTGAGGTGTCCGCCGAGCTTGGAAAAATCGCTAGAGATTAGGAGCAATCCTAATACCAGATAGATGATTATCAAGGGAGTTCCCTGAACAGAACACGGCTTATGAACTGCTTTATTCTTTTTTTATTTATACACGAGCCATTTTTTCTTTTAATGAATTTGCAGAGTCTTCATATCCTGCTCGTCCCATAAGAGCGTAAGTGTAATTTTTAGCTTGCTCTACTCCAGGTTGGTTAAATGTATCTATATTGTATAATTCTCCAGCTATTGCAGTTTGTACTTCTAACATATATAAAAGCTGAGCTAAATTATACTCATCAATTTTTTCAATAGAAATTGTCATTGTAGGTCGAGAATAATCTGCTAAAGCAACTCTTGTAGAGTCAGCTTCTGCATTCATTAAATCATTTATTGTTTTTCCGCCTAAATAACCTATTCCTGTGTACTCAAAAATTCTAGGAATTTCTAATGTTGTATCAAAATTTTCTACACGAATAAATGTGATTATTTTATTATTAGGACCTTCATTATAAAGCTGTATTTGAGAGTGCTGGTCAGTTGCACCTAATGCTTTAATAGGAGTCGGACCAATATTTACTTTTTCACCATTGTTATTGAATTCTTTTGCTAATGATTCAGCCCAAAGTTGAACATACCAATCTGATACATATTTAAGTCTGCTTGAATAAGGCATCATTACTGAAAGGTTTTTCCCTTTTTTTGTATCCATAAGATATTGAATCAAAGCACCTTGTGCTGCGATATTTTGATTAATATCTGTATTTTTTAGGGCTAAATCCATATCTTTGATACCGTTCATTAACTGGTCTATATCTAAGCCTAGTAAAGCAAAAGGTAATAATCCTACTGCAGAAAATACAGAGAATCTGCCACCAACATCATCAGGAACAAAGAATGTTTTGTATCCTTCTTGGTCTGCCAGTTGTCTTAGAACTCCCATTTTTTTGTCTGTAGTCGCTACGATATTTTTTCTATAATCATCGCCAAGCTCTTTTTGCATTAAATCTTTTAAAATCATAAATTGAGACATTGTCTCAGCTGTAGAGCCTGATTTTGTTATTACATTAACTAGAGTCTTTTTTAGATCAAGGATTTCTAAAAGTCCATTAATTGTATCTGGATCAATATTATCTAAAAAGAAAATTCTTGGAAGTCCACCGCGTTGTTCTGGAGTTAAAAGGTTCCAATAAGGTTTTAGTAATGCTTCTGTTACTGCAATCCCGCCTAAAGCTGAACCACCAATTCCAAGTACTAAAATATTATTGAAACGACCTTCAACCATAGAGGCAAACTCTTTTACATACCATACAGTCTCTTCATTGTAGCCTAAATTCATCCACTGAAGCCACTGACCATATTTATCTTTACGTTGATTTAAGCTTTTGATAATATCAGAAATTCTATCTTTATAGTTTTCAAATTCTTCACTCAAATTTAAGCCGTTTTCTTCGCCGATAATCATTGAATCAGTATTTTTGTAGTTTAATTTAAGCATTGTGGATCCCTTTTAATTTTTATACTCTTATTTTAATTGTACTATTAACAATTATTTTTTCAAGGGGTGAATGTATAGTAATAACGCATATTTTAGGGGGTATAAAAATCTTTTATTTTTATTGTAAAATAAGTTTTATGAAGAATATAATTAAAATATTTTTTATATTTTCATTTTTTATTTTATTGACCAGCTTGAATTGTGTAAATAATTCAACTCCTTTTAGTTGTGGTAATTTTATTCAAAATAGTCAACAAAAAGTTGTATTTTTTGCAGATTCAAGAGTAAATGCTGAAATATTTTCTAATGAAGATAATAACAATTTTGATGGCTATGGTAATAATACAGTTACTAATGATAACTTTTTATCTTCATATCAAAACTTTTTTTCAAATAATTCCCTAAATAATGCGGGGAACATTCATAATCTATCAACCTATTTAAAATTTGAAATTATCATAAGAGCTCCTTAGTTTTATCTTTTTGAGGATGCGGAAAAATCCAAAAATTGACAAATTTTTGAGATTTTTCAAATCCGCTCTTAGGTGTGTGAACATTAGGTCGTGTGCGGGATAGCACACAACCTAATGTGAAACCGTTCCCCGCAGTTTGCGAGAAAAATGTTAATTTTTCCGCAAACTCTTTTAAGAAAAGATTAGTAAGAAATATAAATTAAATAAGGAGAATTATTATGGATTTAACTTTATTAAAAGAAGGTTTTATCGTAATGGTAATCGGTATGGGTACAGTATTTGTATTTTTGACCATTATGATATTTGTTATGCATTTTAGCTGATATGTATTAAAATTTGTGAATAAATTTTTCCCAGAAGAAATTCCTGTTGATAATTCAGCAGCGAAAAGAAAATCTGCTCAATCTTCTAATGATGAAGAAATTGCTCTTGCGATTGCATGTGCAATAAAGGCGGCTGGGAAAAAAGTTGCATAATTTAATATAGAAAAATTAAAAACTCGGGATTTAGTCCCGAGTTTTTTTATATTCTGGTTTTATTTTTAGCAAGTTTTGCTCTTTTTTTACGTCTCATTAAGTCTACAAATGCTTCTAGACGGGTAATATAACCGGCTTTTCCGGTTTGTTCATCCATAATTAATGTTAAAATAGGAATTTCGTGGTCGCCCCTCATTGTAGGGAAAATGTTTTGAGACATAATTTCCGGCATGCAGGTGAATGGAGAAATATGGATGATGCCATCTTTTCCTGTTTCATCTGCAAAAACAACGTCTGATACACATTCTAGAGCGTCACCACCGATATCACGCATTAAGTAAGGCTTTGCCATTCTTTCAGCTCTTTGCAAGTGAGTTTCTGGCCCTCTGAATGCTTTAGGAATTATAGCGTCTTTTAAGAAGCTGCCTACAGTAAGACTTCTTCTAGTTTCAACTCCCATTCTGCCTAATTCTCTTTCAATATTTTGGTTTGAGAATTCATCGTTTACAAGGAAAATTTCACCAGTTAAATCAACATGCAATACTTCACGATTTGGGTCAATTTCTGTTTTTTCAATTTCTTTTAAAGCAAGTTCATATGCTTTTTTTAAATCATGAGTAGAATCAGCTTTATCAATTATTCTTAAAGCTTTTTTGTAATTCTTTTCAGCATCTCCGAATTTAATTTCTCTTGCTCGGTAATAAGAAAGTGCTCTATCTAAATCATCAATAGCAAAAATCTTTCTCATTGTAATATTGATTGCTCTTAAAATAAGTACAGGGTCATTTTTGCCTGAAATGTCTCTAAGAAAACGATATAGTCCTTTAATACCATCATATAAAGATAACTCTATATAATTAGCCTTATATCCTAAGTCTTTTAGAGTGTTATAAATGTTATTTCCATATTCACCTAATCTGCATATGCCAGGAGATGTAATCATTGCTACATAATCAGCACCGCCTTCGATTGCTTCAATAAAGTTCCCTAAAATAAGCTTGTAAGGAAGACAAATTGCTTCTGGTGAATTTTTTGTACCATATGATAATGTTTTTTTGCTTGTATAAGGAGGAATATAAGGCTCAACACCCATTTTTCTTAATCCTGCAGACCAAGCTATTGAAATTGTTCCCATATGAGGAAAAGCTACTTTGATTTTTTTATTTTTTGCCATTTATACTCCCCTTTACTATTTTTATAAATTAATTATAACTCAAACATTTTTAAGGTATAATAACTAACTATGAAGAGGATTATTCAGCTATCAAAAAATGTTATAAATCAGATTGCGGCAGGGGAAGTAATAGAAAGACCATTTTCTGTTGTAAAAGAATTGGTAGAAAACTCTATTGATGCTGGGGCTGCAAGAATTAGTATAGAAATTTCTAATGAGTGTCGAAATATTCGTGTAGCAGATAATGGTTCAGGAATCCATCCTGAGGATATTGTTCTGGCATTTTCTAAACATGCTACAAGTAAAATTGAGACAGGCGAAGATTTATATTCTATTAAAACTATGGGTTTCCGTGGCGAAGCTTTAGCTAGTATTATTTCGATTTCAAAACTTACTTGTATTACAAGGACAAAAGATTTTGATTATGGATTTAAGGTAGAATGTGAAAATTCAGAAGTAAAAAAAACTCAATGCGGATGCGCTGTAGGAACAATTATGGAAATTAGGGATTTATTTTATAATCTTCCAGCAAGATTAAAATTCCTAAAATCTGCTAAGACAGAATTTGCTTATATTAGCGAATTAATTCAGTCTTTGAGCTTAGCTCATCCGGAAGTTGCACTAGAGCTTAAAAACAATGGAAAAACCGTAATTAAAACAACCGGTCAGGGTAATCTTTTGCAGGTTGTGAAAGAGGTTTTCTCAAATGATCTTACAAAAAATTTAAAAGAAGTCTATAAGACTGATAAAATAAGCGGATTTAAGATTTCAGGCTATGTAAGTACCCCTGATTATACAAGATCCAGCAAAAAAGATTATTATATGTATGTGAATTCTAGGAATGTAAAATGTCCGATATTCCAAAAATCAATTGATACCGTATATCGTAATTTGATAGGAAATTCTAAATATCCTTTTATAATTTTGAATCTAGAAATTCCGCCTGAAGATGTCGATGTAAATGTTCATCCGACTAAAAAAGAGGTAAGATATAAAAATCCTAACCAGATTTTTAATTTTATATACTCAGCTGTTGATATGGCTCTTGCAGGATTAAAAGAGGGGGGGGATGAAAGGGTAAGTGATGAGATTGATAACGAACCTCAAAATAATACAGATGTTTCTGTTGTGAAAAGTAACACTTCTCAAAATGTTCCTTCGATAGCTAATATAAAGCCTAATAATTTTTCAACATTTTCTGAAATTGAATTAGACGATATTTATGTTGAAAAAGGTACTAATATTTCTAAAATTTTCGAGACTCCAGCAAAGGATTATAAAAAAGAAAATGCTGTTTTAAATAAGCAAGAAATTTTTCAGACAAAGCTTATTAGTGAGCCTGTAAAAGAAAAAGAAGAGCTCATAATAGGACAATATCGAAAAACTTATATTCTCATAGAACGTGAAGAAGGACTCGAAATTGTAGATCAGCATATTGCAGATGAAAGATATATTTACGAGCAGTTAAAGAAATCTAAAAATATTGACTGCCAGCTTTTATTTATCTCTGATGTTTTAGAAATTTCTCCAACAGATAGAGCTCTACTAGAACAACAAAAAGAAAAATTGCAAAAGTTTGGGTATGAAATAGAATTTCTTTCTGATAGTGAAGCTATTTTTAGGAAAGTTCCTCAAATATTATCAAAAGTATCTCCAAAAGAGATTCTTGCAGATATTTTAGAGAATTTATCAGGTGATATTGATAATATTGAGGAGCAGATTTTAATTACAACATCTTGTAAAGCTGCAGTAAAAGCTAATACGTATTTAAATACTTATCAAATGGAAGAAATTATAAAGAACTGGAGAAAATGTGAAAAGCCTTTCACTTGTCCTCATGGTCGTCCTATTTCAAAAATCATAGAGCATAAAGATATTGCAAAATTTTTTCAAAGAAATATGTAAAAGTCTTTTTAGGTAAATCTTATGAATTTGCGGAAAATTTGTCAATTTTTGGATTTTTTCTGCATTTTCTTATTGTAACGAAATGTTTACAATTCTTTTTGTATAAAGCAATTTTTTTTATTCCTTTGTTTTAATTAAGTTATAGAAGTGTAAAAAAAATAAAGAAAGCAGGTAGTGTATGGATCCAATTAAAGGAGCAGGTGTTAATAATTATGCAATGATGGCTATGCCAGAACAAAATACTCAAGTAGCGGAACAATATCCAGCAACTGATCAAAATTATGCAGACTACTCATCAATGCCTATGGTATATGATCCGACTGTAGCAGAGAAAAAAGCATCTGCAAAAAGCGGTGCAGGATTAAAAGCATTAGCAGCTCTTACTATTGCTGGTCTTGGTGTTTTTGGCGGTTATAAGTATGGTATAAAAAAAGCAAAAGATACAATTGCTTCTATTGATGGATACAAAGCTACTGCAGAAGCTGCAGAAGCTGCTAAAAAAGCTTTAGAAAATGAAAATAAGGCGTTAAAAGATGCTAGTGCAGAAGCTTTAAAAATTGCAGAAAATGAAAAATCTGGTTTCTTTGGAACTCCTATTGGTAATGTTAAAAAAGTGTGTGCAAAAATCACAGAAGCATTGAAAAAAGGTACAACAGAAGTTGCTGAAAAAATTAGTGATGATGTAAAAAAAGTTGTAGATGATATGCAAAAAGTCGTAAAAGATAAAGATTTTGCGGATAAGTTCAATAAGGCTGTAGATGATCTTGCAAAAGAAGGCGATGATAAGGCTCAATTGAAAAAAACAATATTAGAAGAAATGAAAAAAGGTACAGAAGATAAAGATGCAATTTCTGCAATTGAAAAAATGTTAGAAGAAGTCGCTAAATAGTTGAAAAAGATTTAATATTAAGGCTTGGATAAAATCCGAGCCTTTTTTATTTAGCACTTGGAGAAATTCCCCAATGCAGTTTATTTCTTAATACAGTATAAAAACTATCATTATTTAAAAATGCAAGCTTTGCTTTATATGGTGCAATTTTTATTGTAATTTCATTCACTTCTTTGCTTATACCCCCATCAGGTGAAGCAGAGAGTTGTTTATCAGCAGTCTTTACTGTTATTTCTTCTCCTGTTGGAACTACAAGCGGACGAGCATTAAGTGTATGTGGACAAATCGGTACAATTACCAAAGCTTCAAGCGTCGGATAAATAACCGGTCCTCCTGCTGATAATCCGTAAGCTGTTGAGCCTGTTGGAGTCGAAATAATAAGCCCGTCTGCAATATAATCGCAGACGAATTTATGATTGATTTCAAGATAAAATTTCGATGTTCGACTAGGTGAACAGCCTTTTATTACAAAATCATTCAATGCGGAATCGTTTTCTGATATTAGCATAAGTCGCTCTTCTACTGAGTAATTCTTAGCAATTATTGAATCAATAACAGTTTCAATTTCATTAATCCCTGCTTGTGATAAAAAACCAAGACGACCTAAATTTATACCTAAAATTGGGATATCAAATTTTGCAAAAAATCTTGCAGCTTTCAATATCGTTCCATCGCCTCCGATTACGAGTACAAAATCTCCATAATTATCCATTTTATCAATATCGAACGATTTGAATTTGACATTTTTATTAATTAGAGCTTTTTCAAGACTCTCTAGTACTTCTTCGTACCCTTCGATTTCGCGATTAAATACTACATTTATTTCCATACGTGGATTATACCATATAAAATGGTTTTGTGGTATAATTTGGCTAGTAAAAACACTGGCATGAGGGCAAAATTATGATAGAAATGAAAGTAATGGGTATTGCATTAGATGTAAGAACTAATTCACCTATTGTTGTATTACACGATTTAGAAAATAGAAAAGCGCTTCCTATTTGGATAGGCTCAGCTGAAGCCAGTGCAATTATCAGATGTATTGAAGGACTAGTTGTTACTCGTCCTATGACACATGATTTGGTTACAAATATTATAGAAAAGACCGGATACAAGCTTGAAAAAATTGAAATCAATGATGTAGAAAAAGATACCTATTATGCAACGCTATTTTTGGTAAAAGATGGTGAAACGCTTGAAATCGATGCTCGTCCATCTGATGCAATTGCGGTTGCAATGCGAGCTGAAGCTCCAATTTATGTCACTGCAAATGTACTTATGAACGGCTCTGTTTCTACTGATACAGCTAAAGATGAAGAAGAAGCTCAAGAGTTTAAAGATTTTATCCAAAATATTAAGCCTTCAGATTTTGAAAAATTAATGAAAGGCAGACACGAAGAATCTGATCAATAGGGGTAAATACAAGGGGTAAATCAAGGAGAAAGTTAAGAGGTAAATTAGAAGAAATTTTACTCCTTAAAGTTAAGAGTAAAGCGAGGGGAATATGAATATTAATAAAAATTATGAAAATTTAGAACAAAGTTATTTATTCTCAACTATTGCTAAAAAAGTTAATGAATATGTAAAAAATAATCCTGATAAAAAAGTTATAAGATTAGGCATTGGTGATGTTACATTACCTCTATGTAAGGCTGTTGTAGATGCTTTGCATAAAGCTGTGGATGAAATGGGCGTACAAGCTACTTTTAGAGGCTATGGTCCGGAACAGGGCTATGACTTTTTAAGAGAAGCGGTACAAAAATATTATAAAAATAGAAATGTAGATTTAGATTTGGATGAAATTTTTATTTCAGATGGTGCTAAAAGTGATTTAGGAAATATTTTAGACCTATTTGATAAAGATAATACAGTACTTGTTCCTGATCCGGTCTATCCGGTCTACGTTGATACAAATGTTATGGCAGGAAGAAAAGTTGTTTTTGCTAATGCAAATGGTGAAAATGAATTCTTGCCTATGCCTGATAAGAATATAAAAGCGGATATAATTTATATTTGTTCTCCTAATAACCCAACAGGAGCGGTTTATAATAAAGAACAATTAAAAGCTTGGGTTGATTATGCAAATGAGAATAACGCAATAATTTTATTTGATTCAGCTTATGAATGTTTTATTTCTGATGAAGAGTTACCTAGAAGCATTTATGAAATATCTGGTGCAAAAGATTGTGCAATTGAGTTTTGTTCATTATCTAAAACCGCAGGATTTACAGGTACAAGATGTGGATATACTATTGTTCCTAAGAATTTAGATAAACTAAATAAAATGTGGCTACGTCGTCAGACTACAAAATTTAATGGTGTGCCTTATATTATTCAGCGTGGTGCGGAG
>CALVAL010000072.1 GCA_944325535.1 Candidatus Gastranaerophilales bacterium | reverse complement strand
ATTTTTATTACCATTGTTACAAGCAAAAGACGTAATATTTTGATTAAAAATATCGAATTATTAAAATTTTCTATCAAAAACGCACATAAATATTATAATTTTGAGATTTATGCAATTTGTGTAATGCAAGACCACATACATTTACTAATAAAACCAAATAACATTAAAGAGTACTCAAAAATAATTTTATTGATAAAACGAACTTTTTCTAAGAAGATTGATATTAATACTATTTTAGACTATAAACAAAGCGCCAGCAATATTAAACGCAAAGAACGTGATATTTGGCAAAGACGTTTTTGGGAACATACAATTAGAAACGAAGAAGATTTATACCGTCATATAGATTACATACATTATAATCCGATGAAACATTATCAAATTACACCAAAGGATTGGAAATATTCAACATTTAACAATTTTGTTAAAAATGGATATTATGAAACAGATTGGTGTAATTTTGAAGATAAATATAAAATTGCAGATTTAGATTATGAATAATTTGATAAGTTTTGATGCGGTAAATCAAAGATTTACCACATCCTACTTGTTTACTATTTATTTAAATAAAATATATAAAACAAGAAAAAAGAGTTGAGACATTTTCTCAACTCTTTTGAAATTTTATTTTTGCATAAATTACATTTCTAAATTCATTTGTGAGAATTGAATGATTTTATTCTTTCCTCTATGTTTGGCATTATATAGAGCATGTTCTGCATATCTGATTACTGTATTAGCATCCTCTTCTACATCTGCCATACAAGGATAAGTTGAAATACCGCCGGAAATAGTTACCTTGTGAGCTTCTTCTTCTCCTGCTGGAATGAATTCCATCTTTTCGATTTCTCTTCTGAATCTTTCACCAAATAGGAAAGCGTTATCTTCTGATGTATTAGGTAATACAAGTAAGAATTCTTCATCACCATATCTAGTTACGATATCTTCTTTTCTTGCCATTGCAGTTAGTTTATTTGCAATATTTTTAAGCAAGATATCGCCCCATTCGTAGCCATACATATCATTTACAACCTTGAAAAAGTCTATATCAAATAAAATGCAAGATAGTTTAGTTCCATATCTTCTAGAACGAGAAATTTCTTCTTCCAAACGCTCTTGAAGATATTTTCTATTATGCAAGCCTGTCAAATCATCAGTTGTAGAGACTCTATCGATTTTATCTTTCAATTCTTTAGTCTTTAATAGAGCTTTTACACGAATAATTAATTCATCCGTATTATTATAATCTCTAATAAAATCGTAGCTTTCAGCTCTTACAGTTGCATCTTTTCTTGTCTCACCTAAAAACAAAATAGGACAAGGAAATTTATTTGTCATAAGTGCATCTTTTGCTAAATCTATATTTTCAATAATCATCAAAGATGGGTTGATTACTGCATAGTCTTTAATTTGGTCGATTGCAACTACTCTTACATCTGCTTCATCAATATCCATAAGCTTAGCTTGCAATTCTGGCATAGGTTTTGTTGAATAAATAACAATATTGCTCATAAAAAATCCTCTTATTTTTCAAATCTATAATATTAAATATACACTAATTGTAACGTTTTGTAAATCCATATTAAAAAGAAGCCGGAGTATAGACTCCGACTTCTTATATTATAAAATACAATCCTATGCTAATGCTTTTGATTTTTCAATACAATTAATCAAAGTAGAAGCGACTGTCTTTTGTTCTTCAAGAGTTAATTCAGGGAACATTGGAAGTGAAATAACACATTCTGTATCTTTTTCAGTGTTAGGAAGCATTCCCTTAGTCCAGCCAAGGTGTGCGTGAACTTTTTGTAAGTGAAGAGGTACTGGATAGTATAACATAGCACCAATTCCTGCTTCTTGAAGCATTTTATGAATATTATCACGGTTAGGAATTTTTACTGTATATTGGTGATAGACACAATAAGTATCGTTTAATTCATGAGGAGTTACGATATCTTCACATCCTGCGAATAATTCATTATAAGTTTTAGCGTGTTCTCTTCTTAAAGAGTTCCATTCATCAATGTAGTTTAATTTTACTCTTAAAATTGCTGCTTGAATTTCATCAAGTCTAGAGTTTACACCGATTTCATCGTGGTAATATCTTACTGCACCACCGTGGTTTCTTAATGCAATAATTCTGTTTTTCAAGTTTTCACTATTAACGGTAATTAGACCGCCGTCTCCCATTCCGCCTAAGTTTTTGGTTGGATAGAAGCTATAACATCCGATATCACCAAATGTACCAACCATTTGTCCTTTATACTTAGCACCAATTGCTTGGCAGCAGTCTTCGATTACATATAAATTGTGACGTTTTGCAATATCCATAATTGCATCCATATCACAAGGCTGACCATATAAGTGAACTGGAATAATTGCTTTTGTTTTTGGAGTAATTTTTTCTTCTATTTTTTTAGGATCAATATTGAAAGTATCAGCATCAATATCAGCAAATACTGGAGTAGCTCCAACAATTCCGATTGCTTCTGTAGTTGCTACGAATGTAAATGCTGTAGTAATTACCTCATCACCTTTACCTATATCTAAAGCTCTTAGAGCTAAGTGTAGTGCATCAGTTCCTGAGTTTAAAGAAACTGTATAATTACATCCGATGTATTTTGCAAGTTCTACTTCTAAAGCTTTGCAATTAGGTCCTAAAATGTATGAACCTGAACGAAGAACTTCACATACGGCTTTTTCTACTTCTGCACCGATTTTTGCATATTGTCTTTTTGAATCCAAAATAGGTATCATATTAATCCTCCTTTATTATACTTCCTCTCTATAGTTATAGTTTAGCATAGATTATTGGAGTCTTTATATAATCTTGATAAGTTTTAAATAAGTGAAAAAATTATTGCAATAACTAATGTTATAGAAAAATACATCATAAGATTTCTTGATTGAAAGATTCTTATCATGAAACTAGGGGAATTCATCATATTTTCCATAGGGAAGTGATACCATTTTTTTTGAGGTATTGATTCTGGATTTGCAGAAAATTCTTCCATAGATTTATATAGGTCAATAGCAAGTGGAATTGTTAAATAAGTTAAGAATACTTGCCAATCTAAAATATCAAAGATACAGAGCAATATTGGTGAAATATAAGCTAAAATTAGGAATATTTTTAATATAACAAGGCTTGCAAGTTGTGAATCAAATGAATTTGCGAGAGTTTTTTTACCTTCATTTAAGTCAAATTCAAAATCCATTACTGTATGAATGTATAAAAGTACAACTGTCATAAGCATACTAGGGATAGAAAGTAATAGGCTTTCATTAGAGTAAGTTTTTGTCATAACATAATAAACTCCTCCAAATAGAGCCGGTCCATAAGCTATAGCAACTGCTATTTCAGACATTCTTATTTTGGACATAAAAGAATATAAAATTGCTATAATTCCGCCAACTAAAGCAAAATACAAGACTCCAATTCCGCATTTTAAAAAGAAAAACAGGCCGATGATTCCTGCTATAGACATATAAATTAATCCAAGTAGGAGTAGTTCTTTTTCACTTATTAGTCCTGCAATTAGGTATCTGCATTTAGTTTTTTGAGAATTTCTTAAGTATTCTCTTTTATTAAATCCGACTTGCTTAATTAGTGATTTATAATCAAAATAATCATCAAAAATGTTTGTTGCAAGATGTACAAAACATATTCCTATAAGAGCTAAGAATCCATACCAAACATTTCCTGCATGGATAGTTGAGAATGTAAAAACTACGAGCCAAGAAAAAATTGTCATTGGCAATGAAAAAGCTCTTGAACAGACTAAAATTGAACTGACTTTATTAAGCATAGCTTAATTATACCATAGATTTTTATAAAAATTTAACTGACAAGTCCGCCAAAAGCCATTACATCTTCATATTCAGCTCCTGCTTCGAGCATTTCTTCTGCAGTGAAGCCAAATAGAGTAATTGTATCAATTACTTCGTTTCTATGTTCAATATTTTTGATTACAGATTCAAGAGCTGATTCTCTTGTCATGTATTGAAATTTGTTGTGTATTCCTTGTTTTAGGCTTCTTTTTTTAGCTTTTCCCATTTAGACTCCTTCTTTTGCAAGAGCCAAAAGAGCAGCTCCGATCATTCCAGAATAATTACCAGCAGTTGCTAATCTTATAGAAGTAGGTGATGTTACAATATCAGAATTTACTTCTTCTTCTATTTTTTTGATATCAACAAATTGTGCCATTGAGCCTGATAAAACGACGCAGTCAGGATCAAAAAGATTGGCGAGTCCTTTTATTCCAATTGTGATATCTCTTTGCCAACGATTCAAAATTTCAATCATTTTTTCATCGCCTTTATTAACACCATCTATTACATCATAAGTTGTTACATTTTTGTCATTCAAGGCTTCTTCTGCATCTAGCTTTAGTGCTGTACCTGATGCGTATATTTCAAAACAGTCATAGCTACCGCATGTACATTTTCTGCGCTTATCAGGGTACATTTTGAAATGCATTTCACCAGCTGCACCTGATTTTCCTTTAAGAAGCTTATTATTAATAATAATTCCTCCGCCAACTCCTGTTCCAAGAGTCAACATAACAGAAACATCAGTACCTCTTGATGCACCGATTTTATATTCTGCCCAAGCTGCAGCGTTTGCATCGTTTTCAATAAATACTCGTTTAGTACTTAATTTAGGAAAATCGATTGTATAATATCCTTCAACAAGATTTCCCGTAGAGCCTATTACTGCAGTATTTTCATTATTAACTGCTCCAGCTGTAGCTATAGCTATTACATCTACGTCTTTTTCATATTTTTGGATTTGAGTTTTGAGAATATCTTTTATTCCATCAAGAGTTTTTGGAGTAGAAAATTTATCAATTTCTCCAATAATCTTACCTGTCTCATCGATTACAGTACTGTATATTTTAGTTCCGCCAATATCAAATGCAAGTGCTTTTTTCATAATTATTTCCCGCTTGTTTTTGTAAAAGTATCACAAGATTCTTTAAGAATATTTTTTGAAGAATTAACAATCTTTTGTTCTCCATTATTTGTTTTTGGAGTTGAATCTTTTATTATTTTCAGTAAATTCATTGCAATATCATAATTAGACATAATTTTCATATGATGTTTCCTTTTATTTACCCTTCTATAAATCTTTTTGTAATTAGCTGAGGTCTTGTAATTGCGGATCCGATTACAACCGAAAAAGCTCCAAGCTCAAAAGCTTTTTTTACTTCTTTAGGCTCCCAAATGCGACCTTCTAAAATAACAGGTTTATTAATATTTTTTACCAGTTCTTTTAAAAGTCCATAATCAGGTCCTTCTGTAGACTCACCTGATTCAAGAGTATAGCCTGCAAGTGTCGTAGAAATAATATCAGCTCCTAATTTTGCACAATTAATCCCTTCTTCTAAGGTCGAAATATCTGCCATCGCAAGCTTATTTGCCTTATGTATTGTATCAATAATATCTTTTAAAGAACAATTTCCTCTATCTCTTGAGGTTCCATCAAAAGCAATAATATCAGCATCAGCTTCAATTAGTTTATTCACTTCTTTTAGTGTAGGTGTAATATAAACAACTTCCTTCCAGTTAGAAGGTAATTTTTCAGGTTTAGTAAGACCAATTACAGGAACTCCAAATTTCTTAGCATTTTTAACATCTCTAGCACCTGCTACTCTTAGCCCTGCAGCTCCTCCGTTAATGACAGAAGCCATCATAGCTTGCATACAACATTCTTTATATAAAGGCTCATCAGGCATGGCTTGTGAGGATACGATAATTTTTCCCTTGATTTTTTCCAAAATTTCCATAGACAAATTTTAACATAAAAGATTGATAAAAGTAAAAAATATTACTATAATAATTATGTGCTTTTGAAGGAGTCTTTATGAAATATTTGAAACAAATTTTATTAGCTATATTTCTTTTAGCAATAGCAGCTTTGTTCTTTTTCTTTTTTATGAATAACAAAAAAGAAGAGCAAGTAGTAAATAAAAAGATTGAACCTCAATTAGAGCAGAAAAAAGCAGTAAATGTGAAAAATAATGTTTCAAATAATGTAAAAGTTGTGCAAAAAGAGAATCCGGCACTTGCTGAAAAAGAGGAAAAGACTTTAAAAAAAGCTAACTTGTATGGAAACTATCCTGCTGAAATGATAAATTTTTCAACGATAGCGCAACTAGCAAACTCATCATCTAAAGCACAAAAAACAATTAGCGGATTAGTAGAATCTTCCCAAGCTATATTTTATTCAGCTGAGAATTCTAAAAAACTTTACTTAGTAAAAGATGTTTCTCTAGAAGATTCTGAAAAATACCCAAGACATGGGATTGAGTTTGCAGAAATTTCTCTTGCAGATGGCCATATAGAAAGATTTTATACTGGCTACTATGATGATAGAGAGTCTGAACAGGATGTTTGGAAATATGATAAGAAAACAGGTGCTCCAATTTCTCATATTCATAAAGATTCTGATGGGAATGTAGTTTTTAAGGAAATCTGGAATGAAAATGACGAGCTTAAATATAAGATGGTAGATTCAAAGAATAATGTGATATCAATGTTTAAAGAATCTATAGATGATGGTACAAATTTGAGACAAGAGCATATTTTTTATGATACTGAGGGTAAAATAAGAATGAACATTTCTGCTAATTATGAAGGCTCTGATTTGGTAAGATTTACATATTTTGATGCTCAAAATCCTGAACTAAGCGGAAGTGTTGTAAGTGAATATAAAGATGGGCAAAAACAAAAAGAGACGATTTATACCTCAGATTATAAAGTAAAAAATGTATATGAAGCTAATTATTCAGATGGTGAGCGTACTGAATTAAATATTTTTGACTCTAATAATAAAGAGATTGATAAGATTTTAGCTGAATAATGAAAAATCTGCAGATTCAACTTTTTTAGGTCTTGTATAGTAATCCATAATCATACTTGATGCTCCAACAGCAAGTCCCATACCTACCGCATGAGCGATATATGTTAAAAGAGCTTTTGAGTACAATTTTTTCATATTTTTGATTAAAGGCTCACTAAGTCCGCTTTTTCTAGCAAGCTTAATCCCTTTATAACTAGCTAGTCCTTCTTCAAAAACTGTAGGCAGCATACTTAAAAACGCTATTTTACCACAATTATCTTTCAGGTGGTCTTTAAAATCCTTTGGAGCTTCTTTAGGTTTAGGTCTTGAAAATAGTGCTAGATAAGACATAAGACCTGCAATAGTACGTCCTGGCCAACGTAATTTACTTAAGAGCTTACCGCTTTTACCTATTAAATCGTTCATAGCATGGCCTAATTCGTGGAATCCTGCGATTGATATTTTTTGAGTGTTGATTTTTAGAAGCTTTTCTTTTGGAACATAGCAAGCATTAGTACCTTTTGCATAATCATCTGCTATTCTGCTAAACTCCATAGGAATAATTCTAACCCCTTTTTTATCAAGCCCTGAGACTTCTAAAGATTTTAAAAATGTATCTTGATATAAATGATTTTGAGCGTGTTCTTTTTGTAGTTGTTTAGAAAAAGGTCTTCCTGCCCATCTTAGTGTTGTTCCTAAAATGGCAGAATATGCAGCAGAGCCTAGCCAAAATCCTTTTTGGCGGTCATCTTCTGAACTTGGGATATATCGATTTCCTGAATAATAATACGAATTGACCATTTTTTTACCACAAAAACAACACTTCTTTAGCTATAAAACAACTAAACCATAAAAATTGCTTAATATTTTTAATTTGTAAATTTTTATTAAGTAAGTTTCAAATTTTCCTAAAGTTTTGCTCAATAATGCCGTAAATAGATTTATAGATATAAAAATAATAACGTAGAAAAGGAGTGTTTGTTTATGACAGATGGAATTAGCAACAATTTAAAATCAACCATAGCGTATCAAATCGCAGTAAAATTAGATGCACAAGATGGGACGGCAGATGGACAAATTAGTAAATCTATATGGGATGGGTTTGTTGCTGACAAAGGTGGTAGACAAATTGAAGAATCAATTAGTTTAAAAGAAGCGATTAATTTTATAGCAACAAATCTTGTAAGACAAGCAAAGACTGCAGGTAAAACGGTAGATGAGCTAGCTAAAGAATGGCTTGGGAAACTAAACTCTGGTGAAGTCGAAAAAAATGTACAACAAGCTGTTACAACTCCACCTACAAAAGCACCTATATCAGAAGTTCCACAAAAAAAGACATTCCCACCTGATGTAAACATTCCGGAAAATGACACAAATCCACCAATAATGTCAGATCCAAAGATGAAGGGTAAGGCTTATTCTGAAGTCAAACAAAAAGATGGTATATATTGCTATGACTGTAATGGCAGACTAGAGAGTATAAGAAACTCTATGGGGAGACAAATTCAGAGGTTCTACTACAATGATGAAGGTAGTATAGAACTATATTCAAGGTTTAAATACAATGCTTGTGGTGATAATACTCGTACCGTATCTTACACCCCTGACGGCACTGTATCACACTACCATGAACAAATATATAATAATGATCATCTGGTAACAAGTGAAATTTGGAGACTCTCAGATGGCAGTGTATATGGGCATGGTTGCACTCGTACTTATGAATATAATGCTGATGGAAAAGAGACTAGAAGAATCTATTATAATTCTGATGGTAGTGTAGATAATTATTTGGACACCGAATACTATGCTAATGGCAATAAGACTAGAAAAGTGTACCGTGATGCAAATGGAAATGTAAAAGAGTATACAGTATATGATAAGGATGGTCCTTTTATGGTTACAGACTATAACCCTGATGGAACAAAACGAGAATAGTAGTAATAAATAGACTCAAGCAAGTAGGATGTGGTAAATCAAAGATTTACCACATCTTATACTATTTACTAAATTAAAATGAACTACCCCCACCCCTTGGGGGTGGGGTAAAAAGTAAGTCTGAAAATCCGCTAACAAAATTATTTTTCAGCATAGTAATGCTGACCTACGAATTGTCCTTCCCCAATTGGGGAAGGTTCGGATGGGGAATTTATTAAGTCGAAAAGCTATCTTCTTTTTAAATCTAATTCAGACCTCACCCTACCCCTCTCCTAAAAGGAGAGGGAGCTGAGGATTAATTGTCTATTTTTGAGGGGACACTTTAATTACTATTTTTTAGCTCCTTCTCCTATTGAGGAGAAGGCTGGGATGAGGTGTTGAGTTTAGATGATAAGTTTATAAGTTTAGGAGTTTAGAAGGAGTTAATAATAAAATTCTATTCACTATTCACGAGTCACTAATCAC
>CALVAL010000071.1 GCA_944325535.1 Candidatus Gastranaerophilales bacterium | reverse complement strand
ACTAAATAATTTTAAATAGTGATTAGTGACTAGTGAATAGAGGTTTATAACTCCTTCTCAACTCCTAAACTTATAAACTTATAAACTATATAATTACCCCCAATCTTACATCTATTTACCCCATCTTACAAAAGTTTTTAGCCCCTTTACAGGGGCTTCTTTTTATTTAAACTCTTCTTCAAGCCAATCAATTAAGGGCTTATCCTCTCCAAAAAAGATATTAAATTCTTTTTCAAATTTATTACTTCTTAAAAAAGTTCTATCTATATTAAATGCAACTGGTTCTGTTCCATCTTCTGCTTTTTTAATAATTTTGTTCGTATTTTTATCAAAAACGTCTGAATAATTTAACCCAATATTTATACAAAATGGAATACGCTTTTTATCACTTTTATCATAAGAAATCAATCCGAATGTTCTACAGATTATAGCCCTAGCAGGGTAGACAGAACAAATATTATCAACTAAAAAAGGACACTCATACATTTTTTTTCTCGATTGATTTAATAAATCAGAAATATTTTCATTTATCTTATCTTTTAGAGTATCATCTAAAGTATTATAGTATAGCATTAGGTAAATATACTCTAATTCAGAAATTGGATATTCCCCCTCTTTACAGCAATATGCACAACCTCTTTGGCATTTTATAAATGGGGCTTGTGAGTTGAACATTTTTTCTAATTTACTATCTAAAAAATCTAAATATTCCTTGTATCTTTCAATCATTATTTATTGAATTCCGTTTAGTTTTTATTTCATGATATCTTTCTAATTTATTATAAAGTTGAGAATTAATTTCTCCACCAATCAAAATAAGAATAGATGTATAGTATAACCACATCATCATTACAGCAAACCCTGCAATTGTTCCATATACAAAGTTATAAGTGTGTAAATTGTTTATATAAATAGAAAAGAGCCAAGAACCTAGTAACCAAGAAATGCAGAAAAATAACGACCCAGGTAATGCGCTATGTCTTCTTAATTTTTCATTTCCACTTAAATCCGGTAAAATGTAATAGCTCAAATATGCCATTATAAAAAGCGTAAAAAATGCAATAGGCCATCGAATGAATAACATAATATCAGCTGAATGCTGTGTTGTTCCTATATATGCAACTAAAAATTTGGTAATTACTTTTCCAAATACAATCATTGTTATACTTAAAAAAAGTACTAATGTGTTCACAAATACCATAATTAGTGCAAGTAATCTTGAATAGAAAAAGTTTCTTGTTTCCTTAACTTTATAAGCTCTATTGAGCCCCTTTGCTACAATCGCCATGGTATTAGTCGAAAGAAAAAGCGTTATGCAAAAACCAAGTACAGCAACTAATCCACCTTTTTTAAAAAAGAACACCTCATTTAATACCGTATTTACAACATAAAAAACATCATGAGGCATTATATTTTGCATAAAAATGAAAATAGGTTGCATAAAATATTGCTTACCAATATATCCAAATAATGCAGTTAAAAATAGAAATAAAGGACAAATTCCTATGCAAAGCATAAATCCCATTTCAGCTGCCATGCCAAAAAAATCATGCTCTACTACAGAATTGATAATGTTTCTGAGTGTTTTAAATTTATATTTTTTCATACATTAATTTCATCTAAAATCTTTTTTATACTATCTTTTATATTTGCTTTTATCGTACATCCGGCAGCAAAGGTATGTCCGCCACCACCAAATTTAGAACAAATTTGGGCAACATCAGCTTTTTTGCTACGCATAGAAACTTTTGTCAGTTTAGAATCGACTTCTTTTACAACAAAAGATACTTCCGTACTTTCAATTGCACGAAGAGTTTCAGCTATACCATCAGTATAATCATCTCCAGCAGAGAATTTTTCTAAATCTTTTTTATAGACAGTTGTATAGACTATTTTACTATCTTCAGAAAATATAGCTTTATTTACACAGTAATTCTGAAACATCACAAAATTCTTAGTCTTTGTCTCATAACATTGTTTGTAAATAAAATTTGGATTTGCACCACAATCTACTAAATCAGCAGCAGCTCTTAGAGTATTTGATGATGTATTTTCGAATCGAAAATTTCCAGTATCTGTCATAATTGCTGTATATAAAGATACCGCAATTTCTTTATCTAATTCCCAACTATTCGCTTTAAAATAATTGAATAATACTTCTCCACAAGAGCTTGCATTTGGTTCTATTATTTGATAATCCCCAAACCCTGGATTAGTTTTATGATGATCAATATTAATTGTACATTTTGCTTTATCAAAAAATATTTTTGAATCCATTACTCTATCTATTGCTGCAACATCTAGAGTTATAACCAAATCATAAACCAAAGATTTATCAAAATACCTTTGTGCTAATTCGATATTAGGTAAAAATTTATAGTTATATGGGATATTAGATACCACATTCATATCCGCTTTTTTCTTATAACGATTATAAATCATTTTATATAAAGCACACATAGAGCCTAAGGTATCTCCATCAGGGTTCATATGTGTTAACAATAGTATTTTTTTCGAATTTTTTATGATATCATCTAAGTTACAGTTCATTACAATATAGTACCATAAAATGAAAAAAATTCTCTATACAGATTTTGAAGGAGTTGATACCGTCATAAATTCTATGATGGATAATCCTCAACTGAAAAAAGCTATCACAAGAACGAATTTATATAATTTTTGGGATAAAATTTTGCCTCAAAAATTTAGAGGAAAATCCAGACCGTATTCTATGTTACCAGGATATACAATGGTTATAGCTTGCGAGAATCCTGTTGTTGCACAAGAATTATCTTTATACAAAGTAATTTTATTAAAAAAATTTGAACCCTATTTAAAAAGCTTAAAGATGAGAGTAAATGATTTTAAATTTGATCCTAAAAAATGGAAAGTTTTGTAACATTAAATTAATGCAATTCTCTGCTAAAGATGCTATAATAATAGATAGTTTATTAATTGTTTTATCCTGTAAGAAGGTTGTATGAAAAATTTTCAAAAAAAAGCTTTTTCTTTAATGGAAATGATGATTGTATTATTGATAACGGCAATAGTAGTTGCTGCAACAGCGCCTATGATTACAAAAAAAATTAGTAGAGGCAATGGAAGTTCGGATTCTCCTTGGATTTTTACCGGCTTGAATGATTGTATTGCATATAATCTAAAAGGGAATGATAATTCTACTGTAGTAATAGGAAGATCTATTTTACCAAATACTTTGAATGGTAAAACAAGACTTTTTATAGATTCTGGAAATAATGCTTCTCATATAGCCTTTGGTAATGGAGAAAATAAACCTCTACAACTAACAGCTGATCCTGCTAATGGCAGAATAGGGTTTTCAAATGAACCTATAAAAAATAGAACTGTTTCTTTTGGTGCAGAACAAGATTTACGTAGTTCTTATGAGCGTTCAATTATTATAGGAAATTCTATTAATAAATATGAATGGCATTGGGATGGTTCTGGAAGCTATGTAGATCCGAATGCAAACACACAATCGATGTATAACGCTTATAAAAATGAAGGAAATGTTATTATAGGTGATGCTGCATATATGGAGCCAAACTCAAGAGCTGGTATTGCAATCGGAGCAAGAACAGCCTCGAATTTAGGTTCTGTTGTTGTAGGTGCATATTCGTCACTTTTGGGGGATGCTAATACTTGTGTTTTAGTAGGTGCTTCTACTGCTGGAAAAGGTTATGGTTCAGTTGCAGTAGGATATTCAGCAGAAGCTGCAACAGCAGGTACTGCATTAGGGCAATTTTCTGTAGCTGGAGAAAATGCAATTGCAATAGGTAGTGGCCATTTGGATAATGTTAATAATAGTTATTATAGGGGAGCAAGAGCATTAGGAGATAGATCTATTGCATTAGGAGTTACTTCAGAAGCTTTAAATCCTGATTCTATTGCGATAGGGACTTATGCAAAAGCTAATTATGAAGACTCTGTAGCTATAGGAAATGGCGTAGAAACTAAAGCTGCAAATCAAATTGTGCTAGGGACAAATAAGGATACTGTAGTAATTCCAGGGAATTTAGTAGTTGATGGCGATGTTTTGCTTGCAAGCACAAAAGGCAAGAAAGTATACCTTCAAGACGAGAAAAGTACTCCGTTATTCTTTTATCAAAGAGGGGTCTATACCGAGGTTATAGGTAACAACAAATATATAGGAGCTTCAGAGCGACTCAATTATGTTACAGTTGGTACAGAAACAAGACAATCCGATCGCAGGTTGAAAAATGTTGGTGAAAAATATACTGCAGGGCTAGAAGAACTTAAGAAATTAGACTTTTTCCACTATACATTCAAAAAAGATGAAAATAAGACCCCTAGAGTCGGTGTAATGGCTCAGGATTTACAAAAAGTATTCCCTGATGCTGTTGTAAAAGGCGAAGATGGTTATTTATTAATTAGAACAGAAGACATGTTCTATGCAGTAATTAATGCGGTAAAAGAGCTTGATTCTAAAATATCAGCTTTAGTTGAAAAAGTTGATTCAATAGTTGAGGATATTACAACTATGAAAGTAGAAATAATTAAAAATATTGAAGATATAAATTCTAGGTTGAACGCTCAAGATAAAATGATAGAAAAACAGCAAGCTGAAATAAAGGAACTTAGATTAATGCTAGAAAAACAAAAACAAGAATTTTCTAAAAAATAGATTTTAGAAAAAATAAATAAAATATTATTGATATATAACTGAATTATTAAAGAGTTTGTAATAAAATTTTATTACAAACTTACTTATTTTAGATAGACTATGTAGGGAGACAAGTCTATAAGAATTATTTGGGATTTTTGTTAAAGAAAGTTTATCATACCTAGTTTGGCTATTTATTAAATCTTTTTAGATTTTTATGTTATTATATATTCAATTGGAGAGGATTACTATGATAAATTTTTTATTGAAAATATTAGGTGAACCTAATGAAAAAAAAGTTAAAAAAATCTTAGGTATAATTGACCATATAAATGCTTTAGAAGCTGAATTTGAAAAATTAACTGATGAAGAATTAAAAGCAAAAACTCAAGAATTCAAAGACATTCTTGCAAAGCGTCCAATGTCTGACAATGAAAAAGCAGATAGAATATTAGAAAAAGAAGCTTTAGATAAAATCTTGCCTGAAGCTTTTGCAACAGTAAGAGAAGCCGGAAAACGTGTTTTAAATATGCGTCACTTTGATGTTCAATTGATAGGTGCTTATTTTTTACATAATGGTCATATTGCAGAAATGAGAACTGGTGAAGGTAAAACGCTAGTCGCTACACTTGCAGCATACTTAAATGCCCTTACAGGAAAAGGAGTACATGTAATCACAGTAAATGACTATCTAGCAAAACGTGATAGCGAATGGATGGGGAAAATTTATAAATTTTTGGGTCTCTCAGTAGGTGTAATACTTTCTAATCAACATGATGCAGAGGAATTCAATAGAAAAAGAGCTGCTTACAATTGCGATATTACCTATGGAACAAATAATGAATTTGGGTTTGACTATCTAAGAGATAACATGGCATCTTCAAAAGAAATGTTAGTCCAAAGACCTTTTAATTATGCAATCATTGATGAAGTTGACAGTATTTTAATAGATGAGGCTAGAACTCCTCTAATTATAAGTGGTCGAGTAGAAAAGTCTGCAGATACATATACACTTATGGCAAAAGTAGCTCCTCAGCTTCAGAAAAATATTGATTATGAAGTTGATGAAAAAAATAAGAATGTTATTTTTACTGAAGAAGGTATTGATAAAGCTCAAGAAATTATTGGCTGTAAAGACTTATTTGATATAAATAATCAATATGCACATGATCTTTTAAATGCACTAAAAGCAAAAGAATTGTTTATTAAAGATACTGATTACGTTGTAAAAGATGGCGAAATAATGATAGTAGACGAATTTACAGGACGTCTAATGCCAGGAAGACGTTGGTCTGATGGTCTACACCAAGCAATTGAAGCCAAAGAGGGGGTAGAAATTCAGGATGAAACACAGACTCTAGCAAGTATCACATTCCAAAACTTATTTAGACTATATCCTAAACTCTCAGGTATGACTGGTACTGCAATGACAGAAGAGGCTGAATTTGGAAAAATTTATAATTTAGAAGTAACAGTTATTCCAACAAACAAACCTGATATAAGAATAAATTATCCAGACGTTATATATAAAACAGAAAAAGCAAAATATAACGCTGTTGTAGATGATATAATTGAACAGAACAAAATAGGAAGACCTGTGCTTGTTGGTACTGTGAGTATTGAAAAATCTGAATATATTTCAGCATTGTTAAATAAAAAAGGAATAAAACACAATGTTTTAAATGCAAAACAGCATGAAAAAGAAGCTTATATAATCGCCCAAGCAGGACGTGTAGGAGCTGTTACAATAGCTACAAACATGGCTGGTCGTGGTACCGATATACTATTAGGTGGTAATGCTGAGTTCTTAGCAAAAGAAGATTTGGAAAACAGAAATATTACTCCAGAAGCTCCTGAATATATCAAATTAAAAGATGAAGCTTTAAAAAAAGCTCGAGAAATAACAGAAAAAGAACATGCAAAAGTAGTTGAACTTGGCGGACTGCATGTAATAGGAACTGAAAGACACGAATCTAGAAGAATTGATAATCAATTAAGAGGTCGTGCTGCACGTCAAGGAGATCCAGGTTCTACTAGATTTTTCTTGTCTCTAGAAGATAACTTAATGAGAATTTTTGGCGGAGATAAAATCACTGCTCTTATGACAATGCTTAATGTTGAAGAAGATATGGCAATAGAATCTTCTTTGATTACAAGACAAATACAATCAGCTCAGAAAAAGGTTGAAACTTACCATTTTGACATTAGAAAAAGTGTTTTGCAATATGATGATGTCATGAATATCCAAAGAGAAAAGTTCTACGCACAAAGAAGAAAGGTTCTTGAAGGTAAAGATTTGAGAGCAGATATTGAATATATGATAGATAAAGAAATTGATAGAATTCTAAAGAGTTATATTACTCCAGAAATGAATCCTGAAGAATATATTCAAGAAGATTTAGAGACTCTATTAAAAGAATTACATTCCGTAATACCTCAGCTATCATATATTTCAATAGATGATATAGGAAACTATAGATATTCTAAAATTTATGATTCTTTGCGAGATGCTGCTTTAAAAGCATATAAAGAACATGAAGAAGAAATTATAGGATTTTATAATTCAATATCTGAACAATATGATCCATCATTCAAAAAACAAACTTTATTCTCAGATAATAATGTTATGAGAACTATTGAAAGAGATATTCTTCTACGCGTTGTTGATAACCAATGGATAGACCATCTTCATAATATAGATATGTTAAAAGATGGAATAGGCTTACGCGCTTATGGTCAAAAGGATCCTTTAATTGAATACAAAAAAGAAGCTTATGATTTATTTAATAATATGATGTTTGAGATACAAAGTAATACTGTTAAATATTTATTTAGAGCAAAGTTTGGAATTCAATTTGTTTCCGATGAAGGAGTTGAATACTTTCAACCATAAATATGATACTAAAAAATAAGACCTCTTTTTGAGGTCTTATTTTTTTATATTTCTTTTTTCTTTTTTTAATATTTGTATACTACCTTACCGTCATTATCGATAACAGAACCAGCACAAACATACCCAGTAGTTGTTGGAAATCCTGACACGCATTCACTAGCTGTTTGCCAATAAGGAGTACTATAAACTTGACTTGAAATTTTTGATCCATAAGGCACAACAGTACCAGAATCATCTATTATAAATACAAAAATGTCTTTTCCAACACGATTTGGTTCATTCTGAAACCCATTTATATCATAATAGAATGGATAACTGCTAAAAGGTCCTACAAAAGATGGTGCAACAGCGGTACCACTAGGTGCTGTTGCAGATATTCCAGGAGCCGCTGCCATAGAAGCACCGTCATTAAACTGAAAAATATAAGATGGAGTAGGAACAGGACCTCCACTAAAATTCTTAGGAGTTACAACATTAGTGTCCAAATTATATGTTCCAAGCCCTATATATCTACCTTTTACGTTTTTTTCTAACTCTTTCATATAAGAGTCTATAGCAGAGTTTCCAATTGCAACACTAAGAGTATCAGAACCTTTCTCTGTTAAAATATGCTGATTAGCAGTCTCAATTGTATTCATAAATTTCTTTAATGAAGGTCCTACTTTTGACTTTTGAAACGAACTCATCAAAGAAGGAGCTGTAAGAGCAGATACTACACCTATTATAGATAAGGTTATTAAAACTTCTGCTAATGTGAATCCTTGTTTCTTTTTCATTTCATTATTCCTTTTTATTAGTACTTATAAATTACTTTGCCGTCATTATCTATAACTGAACCTGCACAAGTAAGCCCTGAAGTTACCGTATTAGACTTTGTAGGACAGCCATCAGTATTTTCATCCCAATATGGAACATTATAGACTTCCTTTGCTATTTTAGCTCCATATGGAATTACACTACCTGAATTATCAATAATAAATGCAAAAATATCTCTACCTAATTTATTAGGTTCATTTTGAAATCCATTAGTATCATAATAGAAGTAATTCCCAGTAAAAGGTCCTCTATATGCAGCTGAAGGAACTAATGGAGTTGGAACAGCGCCACTATCTGTCCCCGATAAAGAAGAACCGTCATTAAATTGAAAAACAAATGTTGGAGTAGGAATTCCGCCGGCACCATTATATGTAGTTGGTGTTTTTGCGTTAGAGTCAATGTCAGTTATTCCTTCACCGACGAAACGCCCTTTTACGTGTTTTTGTAATTCTTGTAGATATATCCAAGTATAAGAATTACCAAGTGCCCCACTTAATGTATTAGACATTTTATCCATTAGAATTTGTTGATTCGCCGTTTCTATGGTATTAATAAACTTTTTCAATGATGGACCAACTTTCGATTTTTGATAAGAACCTACTAAAGATGGTGCAGTAAGAGCAGATACTACACCTATTATTCCTAATGTAATAACTACCTCAGCTAAAGTAAATCCAATTTTTTTCATTTCTATCCTTTTAATAAAATTCTCTTCGTAACCCTTATATTATAGCATTTTTATATATCCATGTCTATATGCAAAAAAAAATAAATATAAAGAAATGTAACAATTATACTAAAAAAGCTAAAGTTTTACTAAAAAAATGCCGTATACCATATCAAAGGGACAATCAAAAGGAACGACGCACAATGGGAATGGCAGCATCACAAGCTAGATTGCTAACGATAACTGCAAGAATGCATGATGT
>CALVAL010000070.1 GCA_944325535.1 Candidatus Gastranaerophilales bacterium | reverse complement strand
AACCTTGTACATCGTAAGCTAGTTTTTTGCTTCCCATTTTGTCGATTGAAGAGATAGAACCTTTGTATGATTTGATTTCTTCTGAAATTTTATCAACAACTTTATCTAATTCTTCTGAATCAAGACTTGGTTTAAAAATCGCTAATAATTCATAATTTTTCATAATAATATTTCTCCTTATATAATTATCCTAGCATGAACAATACTAAAGTAAAGGGTAGTATCTAAATAAGAGGCATTTTTTTAAGTTTTATTAATAAAGTGTTTTTTTGCTTATAGTTCTTTTGTCATAAATTTGTTTTTATATTCATAAATTGAATTCATTAATTCTACAAATTCAGAATATTTTATTGTATGTAATGTCTTAGAAAGTTCTATAGCTGCTATAAATTTGATTTTGAAAGAATTTTCTTCTCTTTCAAGAATTTTTATCATACCTACATCTTCAAACATTTCTAATAGAATTTCTATTACAATATCCGTAACTCCTAGAGCAGATGCCGCTCGTGAAATATTAAAAATACCTTCTAAATTATTACAAGTATATTTAATCATTCCAGAAAATGTTTTTAAAACAGCTTCATCATTTCTTGAATAATTTTGATAATTCATATAATGAATAGCATCTGCAGAAGTTGAATTCAGAATACTTTGGTAAATATCCTCATCAGCAGGATAATCAAAGAACATTAGAACATCACTTTTTTCTATAGTATTCCTATTTACAATACGAGCAGTGATTTCTTTATAAGGTTTTAGTTTCTCTAATATATTTCTATCCTCGATAAATGCTGATATTGAAAGTTTTGAATTTTTAATATAGTCATTCACTTGTGCTAATATGTTAGTCTTTTTTCGATGGTCATAAATTTTTTGTTTTGCCTCTTCTTCTTGATTAAGAGCTTCTGAATGAACATCTTTAAGAATTAACTGTACAGAAGTGACTCCATTAAATGTATTTAGCTGAGGAGCGAATGCAATATCTAATTTATCTCCTTGAATAAGAGGAATATCGCCTCTTGACCACCAAACACAATCCATTGTACCATTAGGAGTCTCAACTATAAGCTTTAAGTGGTCTTTAGTAGACCCCATTAGTTTCTTTTGCTTTAATACTAAGTTTTTAACAACAAATGTCGGTGATGGATTTGAAGCTCCAAAAGGTTCGAGTTTTGATATTTCTTCAACTAAATCGACATCAACATCATTAATGTTAAGTTCTAAATCAACATCTATAGATGGATTTAATCTTTCTCCATTAAGCATTTCATCAATTGTTTTATTCAATGCTTTTTTTACTGTATCAAAAGAAGCTTTTTCTTCACTAAAAGATAGCCCTGCTGCTAATTGGTGTCCGCCAAATCCATCTAGATATTCTGAAATGTTTGAAATTATTTCATATAAGTTCAGTTCTTTTACACCTCTTGCAGAACATCTGTAAGTTTTAGTCTCTTCATTGTAATTCATTATAAAAGTAGGTTTATAATATTTTTCAACGAATTTTGAAGCAACAATACCTATGATTCCAATATGCCAATCCTTTGAGAATAGTACAATTGCATTGTCCTTAGATCTAGAATTTTTCCATATTTCATCTGCTTGTGCAAAAGTATCAGAGCACATTTCTTGTCTCAGCTTGTTAAAGTTTTCTAAGCTGATTATTGCCATTTCAATTTCTTGTTTATTTTCAGAAATCATTACTTTTATTGCAGAATCAACAGTATCAATTCTGCCTGAAGCATTGATTCTTGGAGCTATTGAAAACGCTATTTGCTCAGCAGTAAGTCCATTATCAGTATTCACTCCTGCAACATCTAGCATTCTTTTTAGCCCGTAATGTTTGCCAGATGCAATTAATTCAAGCCCTTTTGTTACAAAATACCTGTTTTCACCTATTAGTGGTACTAAGTCAGCGATTGTTCCGACTGTTACGAAAGGTAAGATTTCATAACAAAACTCAAGCTTGTTATATTTTTCTAAAACGGCTTGGGCAAGCTTGAAGGCAACTCCGACTCCTGCAAGTGATGTCATATATTCAATTTGTTTCGGCGTTAATTTTTCATCTAAAGCATTCATCGCTTTAGGGTTTATTATTGCATAAGCAGCAGGTAACTCTTCTGGTGCTTCGTGGTGATCGGTAATTATAACATCTCGACCGAAGCTGTTTATGAATTTTACCTCTTCTATACTACTAATCCCATTATCTACTGTAATAATTAGTTTTGGTTTCTTTTTAGTCAATAATTGTACTAAAGCTTTTGTATTAAGACCATGTCCTTCATTTTCTCGATCAGGAATGTAGTAATCAACATTTGCACCTAGAAAGCTAAATGTTTTCATAAGAACAGACGTAGAGGTAACTCCATCGGCATCGAAGTCTCCATAAATTAAAATATTTTCTTTTTCGTCGATAGCTTTAACAATCCTTTCAACTGCTTTAGGCATATCGCAAAAAGCATTAGGGTGCATTAAAGTTAGCCCTAGAGGATTTAGAAATTCTTCTTGCTCCTCTTTTGACTTAATGCCCCTAACTGCTAATAATCTATCGATTATAGAACCTTGTAGTTTGTCCCCTTTAATTATCCATTCTTTTGTACAAGACATGTCATTTTTTCCAATATTTCTATAGCTTTTTTAAGTTGAACATCATCTTTTGCATCAACATTTTCCTTTGTTAATTCTATCATAACATCAGGAGTTATACCTTTTTTATTAATATCGCTTCCAGAAGGGGTTAAGTATCTTTGAATTGTGATGTTCATACCTGCTTCATCTGGTAGCTTATTAATTTCTTGGACAAGTCCTTTTCCAAAAGATTGTTCTCCAACAATTGTAGCTCTGTGATTATCTTTTAGCGCTCCACTTAAAATTTCACTAGCAGAAGCTGAACCTTTATTGATTAAAACAACAATAGGCTTGTCAGTTACTTGTTGATAACGAGCTCTTGTTGTTGTTTTGTAGCTGTCTCTATCTACTGTACTTACAATTACTCCGCCTTTTAGTAACATATCTGATATGTAAATAGCATTTGTAAGTAATCCCCCAGGGTTTGAACGTAAGTCAATAATAAAACCTTTCATTCCACTTGAGTTATTCAATATTGATTCAATTTCTGCAGCTGCATTTTTACTTATAAAAGAGCTTAATCTGATATATTGAATATCATTAGGGATTTTAGTTGTATCAAAAGGAGGCTTGCAAGATACTGATTTTACTTCTATTTCATCTCTTACAACGCTGTAAGTTTTATTTGGCACACCTTTTCTTTGTATTAAAAGTGTAACTGTAGTCCCTTTTTCACCTCTAATTTTATCAGCCGCTGCATCTATGCTTATCCCTTTAGTGCTTTCTCCATTGATTTCAAGAATTTTATCATCAGCTAGGAGTCCTGCTCTTTCTGCCGGAGAATCTTCAAGAGGTGCTATGATTACTAATTCGCCGTCTCTGATTCCGATTTGTGTCCCGATACCTTTTAAAGAGCCTTTAATAGATTGAGTTTCTTCTGAAAATTCTTTAGGATCTAAAAAACGTGTGTATGGGTCATTCAAGCTAGATAGCATTGTTTCTATTGCAACATAAGCATCTTCTTTTGTTTTTAGCTTATTTTCATAGCGATAACGCCACTTATTCCAATCCTGTGAATTATTAGTCGGATCATAGTATTTTTTGCTTACTATTTTCCAAACATCATCATATAATTCGGCTGGCGTTGCTGCAAAACTGTTCCCTATTGTCATTAATATAGCAGTCATTAATATAATACTTGAGTTTAAAAATCTTTTCATAAATACTCCTCTTCCACAAAAAAGGTACCTCTTATAATATTTATACTACACAATTTGTTTTGGAATTTCAAATTGAACAATTTTCTAAACTTTTTTTAGACGTGCATATGCAGCATCCATGGCTTTTTTTCCCATTTTGCCGAAGTCTATTGTATACATTGTACTATCACCAATTTGAATTACATCATCAATTTGTCCTAGTCCTAATTTTTCGTGGAAAACTCTTTCGCCTACATTGAAATAATATTGAGTTACGCTATTTTTTAATTCTTCTTCTTTTTTTTGTTCTTCTACTAGTTTTGCTTCTTCTCGTTTGCGTTCTTCAAGTTTACGTTTCATAATATTATCTTCAAAGAATGCTTTGATTTTTTCCTCTTCACGCTCTTTGTTAATAGGGTTTTTCTTTATAATAACTCTACTTGGAGTTCTTTGGATTACATTAGTTGTCTTTTTAGCTGATGGTGCTACGAAATCTTTTCCAAAAGAGTTTGTTGCGGTTGTTTTTTTAGTTGGTGCAACAAAATTAGCTCCAAATCCTGAGGTTGGCTTGACATAACCATCCGAATTAAACGAGGCTCTTGAGGAAGAACTGCTATAAGAGCTCTCGTTTTTAACTTTTTTAACGGCATTAGCAAATGTGCTTCGACTTCCAGTTGAGTATTCGGAAAATGCAGACTCTTCTTGGTCAATCAATTTAGAAGGGATTTCTTCTAAGAATCTGCTTGGTGTGTAGTATTTATATTCACCCCACATTTGACGTCTTTTTGCAGTTGTAAGATAAAGCTTTGTCTCTGCTCTAGTTACTCCAACATACATTAAGCGTCTTTCTTCTTCCAACTCTGAGATGCTGTTTGAGCATCTTGCAGAAGGGAATATTCCTTCATCACATCCTGCTAAAAATACTATAGGGAATTCTAAGCCCTTAGAAGCATGAAGGGTCATCAATGTAACATTATTTGCTATTTCATCCATTCCATCAATGTCAGATACTAAAGAAACTTGTGACAAAAATTCTCCAAGAGTATTGTCGATTTCCTCAGGCTCAAATTCATTAGCAACGTTCACAAGCTCTTGTAGGTTTTCAATTCTTGTTTCATCTTCATCAGTGCCAGAAGCTTGTAATTCTCTTAAATATCCGCTTTTTTCAAGTACTAAACTTAAGAATTCTGGTAGAGAATATCTAGATTGAGCCTCTTTTAGTTTTAGCATTAGTGTTGCAAAATCTTTTAGTTTTGTTGCTGTACCTGATTTTATTGTAGAAATATTATCTACATCTAAAATTGCTGAGAATAAGTTTATATCATTTTCGTCAGCATATTCTTGTAAATGTTTTAATGTAGTATCACCAATTGCTCTTTTAGGGACATTAATTATACGTCTTAGAGATTGAGAATCATCATTATTATATATTAATTTTAGATATGCAATTGCATCTTTAATTTCTTTTCTGTCGTAGAATTTAAGCCCTCCATAAATTCTATAAGGAATTCCTGCCGCAATCAGAGCTTCTTCTAGAGCACGTGATTGTGCGTTTGTTCTATATAGAATCGCAAATTGATTATAATTATCTGAGGTGTCTTTTATTGATTTTACAATATAGTTTGCCTCATCAGCTTCATCTTGAGCTTCATATAAAGAAATTTTTTCACCATCACCCTTTTGAGAATAAAGTACTTTATCTACACGCTCTTCATTGTTTTCAATGATTGCGTTTGCTGCGTTAAGGATGTTCGCAGTTGATCTATAATTCTGTTCCAATTTTACAAGTTTCGCCTTTGGAAAATCGTTTTGGAAATTCATAATAATTCTAAAATCTGCACCACGCCAACTATAGATTGATTGGTCAACATCGCCTACAACACAAAGTGAACGAGAATCTGGAATTTCCGGTAATAAATTTGTATATAAAGCTTTGACTAATTGATATTGAGCTTGGTTTGTATCCTGATACTCATCGACTAAAATGTGTTGAAATTTATCATAATATTTCTTTCTAACTTCAGGGTTTTGCTCTAATAATTTTACGCAAAGCATTAACATGTCATCAAAGTCAATAGCATTGTTATTATTTAGAGTGTTTTCATATAGTTCAAATACCTGTGCAATTTTTTGTGATTTAAAATCTCTTGCAAAAGTTGCAAAGGTATAGGCATCTTGCATCTTGTTTTTTGCATTGGAAATAACAGCTTTTATAAGTTTTGGCTGATATGTTTTATCGTCAAGATTTAACTTTTTTATTGCTTGTTTAATAACAGCAAGCGCATCTGTTTCGTCATAAATTGTGAAATTTTTATCTAATTTTTTCCCAGATTGGAAAGAATAATTCTCTATATCTTGTCTCAAGATTCTTCCGCAAATGCTGTGGAAAGTTCCTACCCACATATATTTGACAATATTTTCTCCTAAAATTGAAGATAGTCTTTCTTTCATTTCTTTTGCAGCTTTATTAGTAAACGTAACGGCTAGGATTTTTCCTGCAATTGCGCCATTTTGAATCATATATGCAATTCTTGAGGTTAAAACTTTAGTTTTTCCACTACCTGCACCTGCTAGTATAAGTAGTGCTCCTTGTGTTGTTTTTGCAGCCTCAAGCTGTTCTTTATTAAGGTTTTCTAAAATATTTTCCATTCCCCTATTCCCAAATTCCCCATTTTGTGATATTATGTATCAGCATACTAAGAAAAAAATATTTTTTCAATTCAAAAGTTAAAGGGAACATTAATCCCTCGTAATACATATATATTTACTAAAAGGTGGTACGATGAACGATATTTTTAATTCTATTGATGATGAAAAACAACCTTCAATAATGGTTCCAATGGGTGATATGGATACAGCGGAACATTCGCCGGATACAGTTGATGAATTGGCTATGGAATTAGCGACAATAAAGCAACCAGCGAAAAGAATTGCAATTATCGGTTCAAGAAATCTTGCGATTACCCACCAACAAATGATAGAGACTCTTACAACTGCACTTGTCAGACAAGGTAATACAATTATTACATCAGGAGGTTCTTGTGGTACTAATGCGGCTGCTATCCGCGGTGCTATGAAATCTAATCCTGATAAGTTAAAAGTTATTTTACCTCAAACTATTGGTCAGCAGCCTTCTGATGTACAGGATCAATTAATAGGTGTTCCTAATATTGTAGAACATTCTGATAGAGCAATGATGACTCTTGCAGATGCTTCAAGAGTATGCAATAGAGAAATTATTGATGATTGCAACCAATTAATTTGCTTTTTATCTCATACTAGTAAGACTCTTCATACAGCAGTTGAATATGCTGAAGAAAATCACAAAGTTGTTACAGTATTTTATTTGGATTAGTAACTATGGATTTAATAAAGAAGCTCACAGGCAAGAATACTGCTGAGTATGAGCCTGTCGCGAAAAATCTTATTGATAATTCTGATGTAGAACTCTTTGCTAAATTGGTAAAGCAGGATGATTTTTTGTTTGATTTTATAAAAGATAATGTTGCTAAAAGAATAAAATATGCCTGTAATTTAGAAAATTATCAAAATTTATTGGAGTTTTTGGATTATTATTCTGCATCATATGAAAATGTAATCGCAGAGACTCTTTATGAATTTGGAAAAGAAGATTTAATTCCTTTAATGAAGGAAATCTTTTTAGATGATTCTCCTTCTAAAAAAGCTTATGTTGCAAAATATTTTACGTTTTTGCCTCCGAAGTATATTATGGAATTAGTACCTCTTTTGAGAGAGACTGCAAAATCAACTTTTGAGCCATTGAGTGTAAATTCTATAGAGGTTTTATCTAAAATTGGAGATGAAACATCTAAACTAGAAGCTCTAGCAGCATTAGATTCAAAAGATGAATTTGAACAATATAGTGCAATTAAGTTTTTGGTTACATATAAAGCTGAGGATGCTTTATATAGAATTTTAGATGTAATGAAGAAATCTTCATTATCAGAAAACATTGCTTCAGAAATACCTTACTTAATTTCAATAGAGGATTTATTAAAAAAGGATTTTGATCAGGCTATATTGGTATTGTGCAATATAGTAAATGCGATTCCAGAAATAATTTCTCCATCATCAGTCTTAGATTATAACTTATATAGTATTTTTGAAAATTTATATTTGGAAAATTTATCAGGGAGTTCTGCTTTATTGTTGAGGCTTGCAAAAGATAAATTTGATGAGTTAGTTTCAAATGAAGAATATCTTTTTGATTCAGATAAGAATACAAAAGAGGAAATTTACGATATACAGAAACTTTTAGCAGGCATGAATGCAAAGAAATTAGAGAGTCTTTTATATGAAGAAATGTATGAAGATAGTGATTTTGTATTTTTTGCTGTAGATTATGTCGATGAGCTTGCTGAATTGGAGACGCTTTTAGATAGTAAGAACCAGACCTTAAGGTTGAAAGTATTAACTAAGCTAAAAGAAAAGAATCTTTTAACAAATGAACATAAAAAAGCTGCTTTAGATGGTATTACTTGTGATGAAATTAGAGCAGTAATTGAAGTTTTATAAGATATATTCAGAATTTCCTAGTTCTAAATTTTTATTGAATTCTTTAACTAATGAAGACGATATTAGCCAATTAATCTTGCCATCAGGATATTTTATATAATGAGTGGTAGAGCACATTGTTGATACATAGCAAGCATCTAAGACGTTCATAAATGAAATATCAACACTCATATTCTTGCAGTGATATTTTTCAATATATTCATTAATTATGTTAATGGCATCTGCAGGATTATTTGTATTTGGGATAAGTGTATCTTCTTGGGGTAATAGTTGTGGCATGTATACTTTCCTTAATAGTATCTAGAACGACTCTTTTTTAATTTTCTTTACAAATAGAGAATAATATCATCTATTTGGAGTATAATTAGGATTAATTAATAAGGAGAGTTATTATGAGTAAAGAAAATGCTGTAGAAGCTGCTAAAAAGATAAAGATGTTAGTTTTTGATGTAGATGGAGTTATGACTGATGGATCTATCACATATGATGAAAATGGTGTAGAATATAAAACTTTTAATGCAAAAGATGGGCATGGTGTAGTTAGAATGAATAAATCTGGTTTTATTACTGCAATTATCACTGCAAGAAATAATGGAACAGTTCAGCATAGAGCTAAAAATCTTAATTTTACGGAATTATATCAAGGTAGAAAATATAAACTTCCAGCTTTAGAAGAGCTAATGCAAAAATATAATCTTGATTATGAAAATGTATCTTATATGGGAGATGATTTGCCGGATATTTGTATATTAGAAAAAGTCGGCCTAGCTTGTTGTCCTGCAGATGCTGTAAAAGAAGTGCAAGAAATCTGCAATTTTAAATCACAATTTGGTGGTGGTAAAGGGGCAGTAAGAGAGCTTTGTGATTTTATTTTAGATTCCCAAGGCATCGAAAAAGAATATATTGTATGTGAAGGTCCAGAAAAGAGGTAAATTTGTAAAGGGGTAAATATATTTGGATACTTAATAAAACTCAACCAAAGATATTACCCCTATATTATTGTTAAACTAGTAGCTTTATCTACAAGCTCAATACATTTATCCCCTTTATTATCGCTAAACTAGTAGTCCTGTCAACAAGCTTAATACATTTACCCCCTTTATTATCGCTAAACTAGTAGTCCTGTCAACAAGCTTAATACATTTACCCCTTTGAGTTTGCGGAAAAATTGACATTTTTCTCGCAAACTACTTGGAACGGTTTTGCATCAGGTTGTGTGCTATCCCACACACAACCTGATGCTCACACACCTA
>CALVAL010000069.1 GCA_944325535.1 Candidatus Gastranaerophilales bacterium | reverse complement strand
TTCTACCAACAACCTTGGTATATTCAGGGAAATAACCACCCTTATAAAGTCTCAGAATATGCTCTTACAATGATGATTCCATATGGATTTACGACACTGAATGAAAACTCTTGGGGAAGTGATTCTGTTAAAAGAGTGTATTCTTCGCTATGGAAATTCTTCTCAGAATCCAAATACCATAATAAATTCTATGAAAAAGCAGCCAATATGAGGGGAAAAGATATTTTAGTAGCGACTGGGACTCCTAAATTAGACAGCTATTTTTTAGAAACAAATCCTAACATAGAAAAATTATGGAAAGGAGAAAAAGCAAAATATAGAATAATTTGGGCACCTCACCATTCTATTAACAATGAAGGACTTCGCATGTCAACATTCCAAGATAATTATGAATACTTTCTTAATTTTGCAAAAAGATATTCTCAATTCTCATTTATCCTCAAACCCCATCCGGCACTCAGAAATATGTGTATAAAATCCTGTTTAATGAATGAAAAAGAATACGACAATTACATAAAAGAATGGCAAAGCTTAGAAAATGCAAATGTCTATACCGGCGGAAACTATTTTGATATTTTCAAAAGCTCTGATATACTAATAACAGACTGTTCATCATTTTTAGCAGAATATTTCCCTAGTGGGAAACCTATAATATTTTTAGACAGAAAAGATAGAGCTCCTTTTGATAAATTCGGAAACAAATTAAAAAAGGGTTTTTATCAGGTAGAAAATTATAGAGAAATAGAGCCTTTGATTAAAACAGTACTGCTAGAAAAAAAAGATACGCTTAAAGAATTAAGAGCAAAAATCATAGCTAAAAATTTTGGCGAGCAAAAAACAATGGCTGCTAGTAAGATACTTCAATATTTAAACAACATTCTACTCTAAGCTCTTACTTCTGCAATTAAAACAGTATCATCTAAAACTCTATTTTTTGTAGCTTTTCTTATTTTAAACTTATACCCTAAATTTAATTTTTCTATTTGAGTTTTTATTGTAAAAAAGTCAAATCCTGAATGGTAAATTGCAAAAATTAAAGTTGGCTTCTGTTCTTTTATTGTATTAATTGCACCATTTAAAAAATCCTGCTCTAATCCTTCTATATCAACTTTTATTAGCCCCACTTCTAATCTTAATTCATTGACAAATTTGTCCAAAGTCGTAACAAATATTTTTTCTAAAACAACATTATTTTTAACATTTATATCAGTTCTCATAGTACTTCCTACAGCAGTCGCACCACATACATTAATTATACATTCCCTGGTTTCGCCACCTAAACCCAATTTATGTGGAATAATTTTATCTGTATTATTTATCTCTATAGTTTTCAATAAATCTACATAATTTTTTTCTACAGGCTCAAAAACATGAACTTTTTTATCAGTATAATCTTGAAAAATCACAGCACTATCCCCTATAAAACCTCCAACATCTATGATGTTTTTATTTCTTAACAAACTTTTGTTCTTAATTTCATCAATAAAATATTTGTCATAAAAGATTCCATTATTAAAATGGTTTCTAGATAGTAAATATTTTCCATAGCTATAGCCATTTATTTCCTTTTTTACTAATTTACTTTTTTTATCTGATGCTATTTTTAACTTTATAATTTCTGTTGGTGTTTTTAAAAATATTTTTTTGTTCGAATTTAAATATTTTTTTATACGTTTTAATATTAATGAAATAAGCAATTTACTTGCAATATCTAAATTTTTATACAAATTAGACTCGTAATGAGCATAATTATCTAAGTTATATATTTCTGCAAAAGTCCCTTGACTTAAATTGTTACCTTTTATAAGGAATATTTCGCTATTATTTAATTTTATAAAATAAAAATTTAAAATTTTAGAAATTAACATTAAAATAGAGTATTTCATATTCACCTTCCCATTTTATACAAAGTCTTTATAAGAATCCCATTCTTGTGGACTGCATTCATGCCAATTGACTCCTTTTTTTACAACTTTGGCAGGAGAACCTGCTATTATACAATTTTCTTCATCAAAAGTTTTTGTTACAAGGGAATTAGCTCCTACTATACAATTATCCGGGATTTTAGCTCCTTTTAAAACTTTTGTTCCTGCAGCGATCCAGATATGATTTCCAATAACTATATCTCTTGGCATATTTACAATTTCTTTTGTATTAATATCATATATTAAATGAGCATCAGAAACTCTTATTTCTAAATTATAACTAAACATACAATCTTTCCCAATTTTGATTTTTTTACTCTTTGAATTACGAAAAGAAAAAAGAGAGCTTTGTAAAGAAAAATTTTCATCTATTTCTAAAAAATTAGCCTCTTGAAAAATAACCCTCATATATCTTTTTATAGATGCTTGTTTTTTTAAAACAAGCTTATTATTAGACCCATAACATATGCAATTTAATTGTTTAATTTTATATGGTTCTTGAATTTCTATAACATTATTTTTTCCATAAAATTTAACATTTAGATTCTTTAATTTTCGTTTATAAACTCTTGAACCATCGGTTTTTACAATTACAATCTTATTAGAATTATCCGTAGTAAAAAAATTTAATATTAAATAGAATATTTTTAAAAATTTTCTATTTTTTTTTAAACTAAATAATAAAGTATATTTAACCATTTATAAAGACCTTCTACTAATTACATCCATAATCTCTAATGTATGTTTTTTTGACATTTCCAAATAATATTCATTTATACCAATAGATATTGCTTTTTCTAATTGTTTAATTATATATTCAACATTATTAAATTTATCAAAAGTTATAAAATCCCAATTTAAATTTAAAGCTTCTTTAAAACCTAAGTTTTTAGGATTCCAAACTATACCTACCGCTGGAATACCTATTGAAGTTGCAATTACTGTAGCATGTAATCTTGCAGCAATAATAGCTTTATATTGATTAATAGTATCAACAAGATTCTCTGCCGTCTCTGGCGAAGGTGCTAAAAAAGAAGAATCTCTACCTAAATATTTTAAAATATCTTGCCCCAATTTATAATCGGCTTTATTACCATTCGAAAATAACTGACATTTATATCCTCTTTTTTCTAATTCTAAAACTAAATTCACATAAAACTGCAATACTTTATCTACTGTAACCTCAATCCCATTATCATAAAATATTTTAGAACGAATTACCCCAATCCCAATTAGTTCAGATTTCTTAGGCTCGACCTGATAACATTCTCTAGTCCAAAGAGCCGGATCTAAAATTTTTGAACTTTTACTCGGTTCTTTTAATATTGATTGTAAATAATCAATATCATCTCTTGTCGTTATTGCAACTATACATTTATTATTTAATAAAATTTTATAAATAATTTGTTCTATGAGTATCTTAGGTTTTTCAATTCCAATTGCATTAAAAATTACTTTTTTATTATATTTATTGCAAAAATAAAGAACAGCATAAATTCCAAGCCAAAACTGGACATAACTTGTCTGAAAAATTCCACCACCAGCAAAATATACAATATCAGCTTTTTTTAATATGTCTCTATAATGTTTTTTTAATGATTTATCATTTTTTACCGTAAAAATCCAAAAAACAAACAATATTAAAATTCTTAAATTTACAAAAATTCTAGTAACAACATCATTACTAAAGTATTTACATTTATACGAAAGAATATTTTGTAAAAGTCTTATTTGCCGTTGTTTTTTTCTGAAAATGATTATATTATCATCCGGGGGAATAAAATTTTGTTTTGAGATAGAAAAGCCTTCTTCTAAATTATTGTAAATTTTAGAAATTAAAAAATTAAAAACATCACAAATTAGCTCATCAGCTGGAGAATCTTTATATTGAGCATATAAGGATACTATTTTTATCAATCTACACCTCTTTAACAAAATTTTCTATACCAATACGTTTAAAATAACAAAGAGATTCCCCTTTATGCATATCAGTATGTATAATTGGAATTTCTAATTCAAATCCATTTTTCTGAAATATTTTTATAAAAGACTCTGCATCATAATCATTAACCCATATTTTAGAATGATAAGTTTTATAATCCTTAAAATGATATGAGCATACTACATAGTTTGAATACCGTGCCATCTTCTCAATAAAAGACTTTAAATCATATATATATTCAAAAATACCACTACATATTGCTAAATCAACATAATCATCGTAATATTCACCTCTGTTAAAATCAAGAGTTATAGTGTTATTACAATGTTTATAGAAATCTACAGGGATGTACTTTACATTCTTAGGAACTATATTTTTAGCCCATTGATTTCCACAACCAAGATCTATAACAGAATTAATATTTTCAAAATCAATTTTTGACAACATCAATTCTAGCCTTTGATAAAAAGTTTCTTTATAAACAAATTGTTCTTTCCAAGTATTAACAGCCATAAAATAATCCCCTTTAATCTATATTTTGCATACACTTTCACTATATTTTACATCAAAAACAATTTATCAAATAATCCGTTCAATTAAATTCACGATGCGTTCTGTAGCTTTTCCATCATCTATACAACCTTTATCTTGTAAAAATTTCTCAAGTCTTTCTTGATAAATTGCATCATCATAATTAATAATATTAGAATGTAATTCATTATTATTCTTAGCTATTAAAAAAGGTGTTTCTGATAACGGATAATAAAAACCTCTTTCTTGATCATATTTATCAATATCATTAGCATAAATAAATGCAGGTTTTCTAGATAAGATAAAATCAAATACACAACTTGAATAATCAGTTATTGCAATATCAGATATCACAAGTAATTCTTGTACATCATCATATTCTGAAACATCAAATACAAAATCTTTACCCTGTAAATTTGGTTTTTGTTTTATATTACGATGCATTCTTACAAAAACTACCCAATTACCACCAAATTTTTTCTCTAAAGCCTCTTTTAAAATTTCATAATCCAAATCATAAATTTCAGCCGAATTTCCTTGCCTAAATGTTGGTACATAAATTGCAACTTTATAACTATTGTTTATATTTAAACTATTTAATATCTTTTCTTTTAAATCTTTATTATCTTTAAAGAAAATATCATTTCTAGGATGTCCTAGTCTTAAAATCTCACCATACCCCCAAAATGCAGATTTATAAACATTATCCTCGAATTCACTATTAGAAATCAAAAAATCTTGCATCTTTGCATTTTCTACAGCTAAATTTTTCCAAGATTTTTCATTTACTAGAGCTTTTACATCTGCTTCTATTTTTTTTATACCAAGTGAGCCATGCCAAGTTTGAATAAAAAACTGGGACTTTCTTTTTTCTAAATAATCTTTTAATAAAAGTATTTTGTGAAAATTATCTATCCATATTTTTGCAGTATTTAATTCATAAAAAGCTCTTATAGAGTGAATACTAACCTTTTTTATAAATTTTGGCATTTCATACTTTTTATTTTTTTCATTTATAAGCCATATAATTTTCATTTCTGGATATTCTTGATGCAACATTTCTGCAATATATTTAGGGTTGCAACCATAGCCTAACCCCGCATAATTAGAAAAAACTATTTTTTTATTATCAATTGGTAAATATTTAAAAGGTAAATATTTAAAAAAAAGCACCCTTATTTTCTTTATAAATAACAAAAAATCACATTTATTCATTATCTAGCCTCTTTAAATAGCTAATTAGCCGAAAAAACATCTCTTCTATGCCTATTTTAGCCTGCCAACCTAAAGCATACAACTTAGAGCTATCTAAGCAAATTTTTATTGTTGGATTATATCCACGATCTCTATCATCGATTTGAAATTCAACGCTTATATTATTATCTTTTGCTACTAGCTCTGCCATATTTTTAATTGAAATACAAGTATCTGTATTTGCAACATTATAAGAATTTGAAGACTTACCTTTTATCAGTATTGTTAATATTGCACTTACTGCATCTGTTAAATAGCAATAATTTCTAATAGTATCACCTTTAGTATGTAAAATTATATTTTCTTTTTTTACCGCTGCCTTTGCAAATTGAGCAAATACTCTATTATCATCTTTAGAAATACCAGCACCAAATGTTTGTGTAAGTCTTGCAATTTTTATATCTACATCAAATTCTTTGCAATATGAAATACAAAGAGTCTCAGCTAAACGTTTACCTTGAGAATAGCTACTCCTAGGATTCAATATATTCAAATAGCCATACTCATCCTCTTTAACCAAAGAATCTTTTTCAAAATTACCATATACTTCTAGTGATGACAAATAAAGAACTGATCTTACTTTTTTATCTTTTGCGAATTTTAAAATATTATTTGTTCCATTATATATTGTACTAATAGTCTCTACTGGTTTTTCTACAAAATCTTTTGACGATGTATTACTAGCACAATGAATTATATAATCTACATCTTCTTCATAAGAAATTTCATTATTTATATCCTGCACTAATATTTCTAATTCTTTTCTTATAAGAACGTTTTTAAAAATTTCTTGTGCCTTTTTATAATTACGAACTAGTGCAACTACTTTTATATTCAAATTCCTAATTCTATTTGCAGCTAAAATTCCTAATACTATTTCACTTCCAATTAAGCCAGTAGCTCCTGTAACTAAAACGGTAGAATTATTTAGTCCCTCAAAAATATCATCTTGAGCCAGTTCATTCAAATCATTTTGTCTTACTCTATTTTCTACTTCAAACATCAATTCTCTTTCCCATACTCATTTTGGTATTCTAAAATACCTCTTAAAATATACACATCCTCTGGAGTTGTCACTTTTATATTTCCAAAATTTCCAGCGACTAAATGAGTATCCTTTCCTAATTTATTAAATAAAGTACAAGAATCCACTATATCTTGATAAGGGGTATCATTTTTCCTAATTATATCATGTGCTTCCAAAATTTCACCAAGCCTAAAGCTTTGAGGAGCTTGGGCTTTAAAAGTTTCTTTTCTTATAGGAACATGATTAGTAGATTGACCATCTTTGCTCTCAATTATCGTCTCATAGCAAGGGACTACAGTAACTGCTGTTCCATGAGTTTTTACTCCTAAAATATTATCTGAAATAACTCTATCCGTAATAATTGGTCTTACTCCATCATGAATTAATACTATTGAATCAGAATTGTTTTCATTTCTTGCCGCAACCAAGGCATTATAAATAGATTCTTGGGCAGAACTTCCACCTTCTACAATTTTACAGACCTTCTCTATTCCATATTTTTCTATTAGTCCACGAGTAAAATCCATATACTCTTTTAGAACAGAAAGATAAATTTTATCAATTTCAGAGTGTTTTTCGAATTTCAAAAGAGTATGAATTAGAATTTCTTTTTCTTCAATTTTTAAAAATTGCTTTGGCAGCTCAAAAGAATTATTTAATCTTTCTCCACGACCACCTGCAAAAATTATAGCAATATTCATTATTTACTCAAATATTTCCTTCAATAAAGTCATAAAAGGTTTATCTACCAAAGGTAACACCTTAACTTTAGTCCCCCTGAACACATTATTTTTAAAATCATCCATTATTCCTAAAAATTTTAATGTTGCAATTAAAACATAATCCGGCTTATATTCTGCAATTTTATCAAGCGGAATAATTTTATATCCTAGAGTTTCTTGTCCTTCTTGTTCCTCTGTAAATTTTCTATCTGATACACCTATAATATTCAAATTAGATAAATCATAATTCTCTTTTAATTTTTGAAATAGAATTCCTGTACCATAAATAACTACAGACTTATTCTTTAATTTTTTGTTCAACTTTTTCAATTGCTTATCAAAGTGGACACTTTTTAAATACTCTAATTGTTCATCCATATAAAACTCCCTTTCCATCAATACAGAATTATAAACAAAAAAGAAGTATTAAGCAATATTTTTAAATTAGTTTGTAAAAATAGCAGTTTTAACTTATAATTACTACTAGTGAGTTGAATGGAGAGCTTAATGAATAATACCGATTATAAATTTGGATTGATCAAATATAATTCTGTAAATATTGGTGATGAAATACAAAGTATTGCTGCAATGCGATTTCTACCACAAATTGATAAAATGTTTTTTAGAGAACGATTAAGCAAATATAAACCTTCTAAGCCAACTAAGCTAATTATGAATGCTTGGTGGATGTGGAATCCTAAATACTTTTTACCTAGTTCTAATATAAAACCATTGTTAATATCAATGCATATTAGACCTGGCATCAGAAAAATTTTCCTTAATAAAAAAAATAAGGACTTTTTACTAAAAAATGGTCCTGTAGGATGTAGAGATAAAAACACTGAAAAATTTTTATTAGAAAATAATATTCCAGCTTATTATTCAGGATGTCTAACTACAACTTTACAAAGAAATCCTAAAATAAAACGTAGCAATTATATTCTGACAGTAGACTTACCTACATACGTACAAAAAGAAATTGAAAAAAGAACAAATCGACCTGTATATAATATTTCAAGAATGTTATCACCAGCTTTTTCAGCTGAACAACGTCTCGAAATTGCCAAATTAGTACTCTTACTCTACCATAATGCACATTGCATAGTCTCATCTCGCTTTCATGTTGCTAATCCAGCTCTAGCATTAGAAACACCATTTTTATTTTTTAATACTATAGATAAAAATGAAATAAATTCTCCTCGTTATGAAGGTGTTGAAAAGTTCTTCAATATTGTGCAGGAAAGAGATTTTTTCGCAAATAAAAACATCTATGACTTTGAGAATCCTCCTGAAAATCCTAAAGAATACCTAAAAATAAGAGAAGAACTTATAAAAAAATGTTCTGAATTTACAGGATATAATAATACAGAATCCCTATTAGATGAAAAGATAGAACCTTTAGCAGAATTACTAAAACTTTTAGCATATAGACCAAAATCAAATCGAAAGTCAGCTTGGTTCGTAAGACCAAGAGATTTATTTATAATCTTTTTTAAAAAAGTTTTCTTAAAAAAAGATCGCCATGATTTTAATTACTAATATCATCTTAACGCTAGAATTTTTTTTACATCATCATCTGATAATAATTTGGCGCCACCTAATATTTTTGTATTCACAACAACTTGAGCATAAGATTCAGCTAATTCCAACTTCATATATGCATCCTCTATTGTTTTTGATGCGACTACAAAGCCATGATTTTCCATCAAGACTGCATCATATTGATCAAAATATTTAACTGTATTTTCAACTAATTCTATTGACGATGGCAAAGCATATTTCGCAAGAGGAATTCCTCCAAAATAAAAAACATTCTCTGCCATAATCGGTTCCATCAAATCTAAACCTGCAGAAGCAAAAGAACTTAAATACGGAGCGTGCACATGAATAATATAATTGATTTCAGGACGTTTCTTATATATCTCAATATGCAAAAATTTTTCACTTGAAGGTCGCTTACCTTTTTCTAAAGAATTACCATTAAAATCTGTATATACAATATCTGCCTCGTTTAAATATCCATTAGCAGATCCGGATTTTGTAATAAGCATACCATCTTTATACCGAGCTGAAATATTACCTGAATAACCTGGAGTAAAATTCTTATCTCCACATAATTTTCCATATTTTACAATTTCTTTTATCAACTTATTCTTATAAAACATCTTCCACCGCTTTTACATTTTCTACTTGAGCATGCTGTAGAACAGGAGCTTTTTTAGAAGCTTCGAAACTATTTTCATCAGGATCCTTTGGAGCTTCTTTTTTCTGAGCCTTTTTATCCTGTTTTATTTCCAATTTATCATAATTAACCTTTGTCTCCTTTGCGTTCATCATAACTTCAAACATA
>CALVAL010000068.1 GCA_944325535.1 Candidatus Gastranaerophilales bacterium | reverse complement strand
TACTCGCATCATTTATGATTATTTTCGCCTTCTTTTCTTTTGTGAATGCGTTTTTAAGTATAAGAAAAATCCAAGCTTCTAACGTAATCAAAATGGACGGTTTTAGTGATTATATGATACATGGTGTTGATATATATGGCGTACAAGGGATACAAAAACTTGAAACAGAGAAAAAACGTTGTTTTACAATAGCAATGGCAATCGTGCTTATCGAATTTACAATGAATACCTCTTATTTTATGAATGAAATCGGCGGTGATTTACAATCTATTTTGTTAAGCATAATTGCAGCTCTTGTTCCTACCGCATTATTGATTGCTGAGACTTATATGCTAAGCCAAACTAAATTTGATATTTATGCTTGTGAGTCTTTGTTGGATAAAAAAGAGTAGTGTTTGGATTTGATTAATGAAAAAACTATTTTCAATAATTTTAATATCATTATCAATATTTGGTTTATCAAATTTAATGCAACAAAGTTGTGCATATTCAAAACAGCAGGAACAGTTTATAAATAAAGAGGTCTCCGTACCTATTACCCAAATCGGCGATAACAATAAAAAAAATGAAACAAAAAATATTCCGAACGGATGCAGAAAATGCTTTGAACTAATGGGGCTTGAAGGAAATAGATATCCTTTTGAAAAAAAATGGGCAGACAAGCTTTCCTCTAAAAAACAATATCAAATATTGTTTGCTAAAACCGACTATGGAGATATTTCAAACAATGGAATAATCTGGAAAACTTTTAAGAAAAACAATAAATATTTCTATGTTACTGAAGTTGAATTGATAAATACAATTCATTATAAAGAAAATTGCTGCGATGGATTTATTGCAATCTTTGATACAAATTGGATTTTAACTCGCTTAGAGATATATAAAAAAAGAGAAGAAAATAAAATGTCTCACACTACATACACTTTTGATAAACAGGGAAATATCACGGATAAAACAGAAAAATTAGAACAATTATAAGGATGATTAATGAATAAAATATTTTTAATAATTTTAGTATTAATTTTAGCAATAATAACTTTTTTTGCAGTAACAAATACTTACACATTGAAGGAAGTTCGCTTTGGTCAATCTTCTTTAGAAGTTGTTTCTAACGAAACAGAAAACGTAAAAAAAACTGTTAATGTCAGAGACAAAAATCTTATACAAGAAGTTCAAGCACCCAAAGTTACTCCGAAAAATATAACGAAAGAGCCTGAAAAGCAAAATATTGATGTAAAAGATTTTTCAAACATATTTTCTAAATATGAATTTAAGAAAAATGAACAAAAAACAAAATCAGTCGTTATGAATAATGTAGAGCCTAAATCTGTTAAACAAATTGTAAAGAAAGATATGGCTACAAAAGTAACAACAAAACAAGTAGTACAAAAAAATGTTGAACAACCAAAGAGTACACCTGTAAAAAAAGAAGTTGAAAAAGCTGCTACAACTCCAAAAATTATTAAAAAAACTAATTCAACATCTCCAAAGAAAAAAATTTTAACGGAATATGAAGAAACAATTGCTTGGAATCAATGGCGTGCAAATGTTTCTAATGCAGTAGCAGAATTAGTAAATTCTAATTTCTCTAACATTGTTCCTCAAGGAACGATATATTCATACTCTTTCAATGTAAGCAGTAAAAGGCGAATTTCTGATGTAGTAGCAATACTTTCAAGAGGATATAATAATCCTTCTACTAGTCAAGGAAGATTGATGATAGAACAAGCTATTTTATCCCTTAATGGTAATAGCATATTAACGTTTCCAGAGGGGACACAAAGAACAAGTGTAAATGTTGCGGGGGCGATAGAACGCTCTCAGACTTCAAGTAGCGTTAATGCTAATCAGTTTAACGACACAGAAACAATAAAAAAAACAAAGTATGAATAAGAAGTTAACACGTTATTTATATATTGTAAAAGAATTTGCTAAAATTGAATGAAAGAAAGGAAATAAAATGTATAAATATTTACTAATTCTATTTTTAATATTAAGCATGGTGTTGCCTGGCATAGCTAAGCCAAATTATACATACACTTTATCACCGATTAATAACACCAGTAATAATCAGACAGGAACTTATATAAACAATGAAATAACAACTCCGATTACCCAAATTGGAGTCTATGAAAAGCTTATTAAACAAGAAGACAAAGAAAAGGGACTTGAGATCGAGTGGAATGAATGGCATGCTCGTGTAAGAAATAAGATAATGAATGATATGGGGCAAGCACATCTTCCATTGGGAACACTTTATTATTTTATATATACAGTCCATAAAAACGGAGAAATTAGTAATATCATAACTGCACAATTTGTAGAAAACGATTCTGAACTTTATAAAATAACTATAAACAATCATGAAAAACCGCGCTTTGATTGTGAATATGCAGTTTCTATGAAAAAAGAACAGGATAAAAATTATAAAACATATATTTACAATATAGGTAATTATAATCTTTCAACAAAAGATGGTGTATTAATTGATGCATTAAAAGTTTCAAGCTTTAAAAAGAATGCAACTTTATTTGATAAACCTTATAGAACAAAACAAATTGCAGAAAGAATTGAAAAAATAGCCAAAGACCCAATATTAAAATTTCCACAAAACAGTAAACGCGACAAAGTTGTTGTTTATCAGACAATGGCTATTGGTCTTGATATTCCAGAATTTAAAACAAAATTTAATGCTTCAGATTTTTATGATATTGAGACGCAGAGATAGTCTATCCAAAAAGTAAAATAATTTAAAATACACAAAAAACACTATATTGTAATAAAAATATTGAGAGGCTCAAATGAAAAAGATAGTCCTGACACTATTAATTTTTATATCCAGTACATTGGTATTCGCTCAACCAAATTATACATATACTTTAATGCAAAATGGCAATAATAATTCCAAAGAAACTTATGTAAATAATAACATTACAACTCCAATTACACAAATAGGTATTACTGAGGACGTTTACGTACAAAATGGGGAAGAAAAAGGGCTTGAAGTTGAGTGGAACGCTTGGCACGCAAATGTTAGAAATATTATTTTTAATGAGATAACGAAGCTTAGGTTTCCAAAAAATTATTTTTTGTATTACGTATTTCCTTTATATGACAATCAAAGCATTTCAGATGTTGTTTTAATTTATATTCCCGAATCTTCTGTCAGAAAAGAGGGAATGCATATTTATTTTAAACAAAATTCAGATTTTTATATGTATGTATATAGTTCAAATAAATATTTTAAATTACGTTTAGCCAATTCAATAACTCAGATAGGTAAGTATACAATCCTAGACTCAGTAAATAAAGCTGAAAGAAAACAAATTAATTCTATGCAGGTACCATATTCCTCTGTGTATCAACCGATTGCAAAGAAAATATACAGTCAATCAAACAGCGGGTATTTAAAATTCCCTGCAAAGTCAAAACGAACTAGAGTTATTATTAGTGACGGTATTACCGATATAAAACAGTTTCTGAGTGCAGATGATTATACAGATAGCGATTTTGATGATATCGAAAGGATTAAATAAATGTTAAAAAAGATTGCTTTTTTATTATTAGTGTTATCAATAGGTTTGTCTACGTTTGCCAAACCTAATTTTACCTACACGATGCCATCAAATAGTGGTCAAACTACGGGTAATTACATTAATACAATAATTAAAACTCCAATAACAGGAATTGGGGATAATAAACCACCTGAACAAATATCGACACAAAAAAAACAAGAAGTAAAAACGATTACAAAGCCAGTAACAACTACAACTAAAAAAGCAACAAAAACAGGTTTGTCAGCTAAGAGTATTCTACCGAGTTCTTATTATGTCGAGCAAGAAGATGAAAGCGGTTTAGAAGTCAGTTGGAACAAATGGCATGCTAATGTAAGAAATACAGGAGCCAGAGTTATATCTTGGAGAATATATCCGATTCAAATGTATAGTATGCCTCTTGATGGAATACTGAATTTTATTTATAAAGTTGATTCAAATAAAAATATTACTGATGTCGTTTTGTTATCTCATCCAACGCCTACTATCAAGATTGAACCAAAAGGCATATATTACAGTGCAAATATGGATTTTTATATGTATATACACAAAACTGATAAATTTTATAAGCTCCAACTTCCCGAAAACAGTGCTGTTAATGTGTATAATCACAAAGCCCTAAGAGAGATGCTGGACACAGCAACAATAACTCCTATAGAAGCTAAACAAGTTCCATATTATTTATTGTATAAACCATTTGCAGAAAGGGTACAGGATTTTTCAGGTAACAAATCTTTGACTTTTCCTAAAAAAACAAAACGAACTTTTATGATTGTTGAGACAGGGATAACAAGTATTGATTCCATAAAGACGGGAGGGTTGCTGTCAAAGTTCTTTAATGATATAGAAAGGCAATAATAAATGAAATTAAAAATAAAACGTATGATTTTACTATTGATTTTAGCTTTTTTAATAAATAGTTTGTTTTGTACAAAAGGAGTTTTTGCAAAATCCTATTCTTCAAGCACTTCAAGTTCTTCAAATTTTAGACCAAGGTTTTTGGATGAAGAAGAAAACCTCGGCGGTTCATTATACAAATATCGAGTCGGAGCGGCCTGGGGATTATATGATAGCTCAAAAGGCATAAGAGTTTTTCCACAATACGAAGAAATACTAGATTGCGGTATGTTATATTTGGTCAAACTTAATGGACAATGGGGTGTAATTAATGAAGCTGGTATAATATTAATTCCTATTCAATGGGATGGTGTTTACAACTTAGGGAAATTCCCACAAACAAATAATTTTCTAAGTCGTTTGCTACTGCCACCGACATATTCATTCAGAATAGAAAAGAACGGTTTATTCGGTTGGATGACAACTGATGGAAGAATTGTTCAGCCTCCTACTTATGTATATTTAGACAGTATTAACGACGATTTATACAGTGTTTGTGATACAAACGGTTGCGGAATTATTTATTCTAAAAACAATAACGTTTTTTTACCTTTGACACAAAAAAATCCAATTTACCCTTTTTACTTCTCAAAAACATGGACCAGTATTGTAGGTAACAGTAAAACGATTTTTTCACTTAAAAACGGTGATAAATATGCTTTAATGGATGTTACAGGAAAACAAATTTCAGACTATAGGTATCCTGGTTTTAAAGGAATGGATCATAATATAGCTTATACAACACGTTCTACAGATAGGTATAGATCAGCAAGTAGTTATTTGGGACTTGCGGCTATAAATGAAGACAGAGAAATTATCAGTCCAACATTTGAAAACATTGAGACACTAAGTCAAAAAGGATTTTACAAAGTCAGAATTAGCGGTAAATGGGGCGTTATAGCTTATGATGGAGAATTTGTTTACCCTTGCGAATACGGGACTTTTGAAATTAATAGAATGATGAATAAATACCCTAATGGTCATAAATTTGATGAAATCGATAATTATAACTATTATCATCAAAAATATTTGGAAGCATATTATTATACAAAGGTTCAAGGCATATCAAGCGATAAAACTCAGAAAGTTATAAAAGAAATTATGAGTGATAAAAACAAACACGAAGATATAAAAGTTAAAATGAAAGAATTTGCTAAACAGTATGGATTAAATTTGTAGAAGAAAGGACAAATTAAGATGGAAAAATTTGATTATAAAGCTTTTTCAGAAAAAATAAAAAATCAGACAATCGAAAATATCCCAAGTGATATAAACAAAGAGTCTCGTGAGTACGTTTCAAATGTAGTTGAGAGTTATGTAATTATGGCGATGGAAGCACTTGTGAATGATAACTCTATTGATTTTACAAATGAGCAAATGGAAATATTGGGGCAAATTCTTGCAAAACAGATATTTAATAAGAGTATTGATTTAATCAAATCCAGCGTATCGCTAATCGACTGTGATATCGTCTTACCACAAATTGCATTTGGTATTTTTGAAACATTAAAAAATGGTTTTATGAATAATTTAACAGAAGATGAAATTACAAAAAATGTAGAAACTACAGTTACTGAATGTTGGACTAAAGCTATAAAAAATATTTCAAGAGATAAAGAAAATAAAAAAAAATTAGCAAAAACAAAGCAAGGTGTAAAAAGATTTAATATATTACAATTAATATATTCTATTATTAATAGGCTTTTGAATAAAAAAACGAAAGAAGAAAAAGCTTTTGAAGCAGAACACCAAGAATATATAAAAGAAAGACTACTAAATGCTGTGGAAGAGGAGAGTCCCTATGGACTTTTGAATTTTGGTCCAGTCACCCTTCATTTATCAGAAGACTTAGCAGAACTTTCAAATCCAGATTTAACTGGATATTTTTCAACTCAAATACAAAAAATAAAAGAAAATCTTTTAAGCGGCATGGGATATTATATTGCTTTTGATATCCCAGTATACCCAATGGAAGATCTTGGAACGAATGGTTATAGAATATTAATCAATGATAAAGTGATCTTGGAAGATGTTGTTTACAAAGACAAGTATTGTGTTTTGGGTCCAGAATGGAGAAAAACTGGAAAAGAGCTTCCTGAAAATGCAATTAAACATCCGAATGCAGATTGTTACTGGTTGGATTTAGATGATATTAAAAACTTTGATTACATTAAAAAATGTGATGCTCTTTCTCTAATTAGAATACATTTAAGTAACTTGTTAATTAAAGAGGTTGATTCTATTTTATCAACCTATGATATAAAAAAATATTTTGAATTATTAAAAGAATACAATCCTCAAAATACTACTATAGATAAATTAATAGAAAATATGGATTTAGAAACCATGCGTCAGGTTTTTGTAAATCTGATCAAAGAACATACATATATTAAAGATAAATTATATTTTCTTGAAAAGCTTTATGAATTTTCTCAAAAAGAAACGGATCCAGAAATACTTTCGAAATGGTTGAAAATTGATTTTAATAATCAATAAGTATAATTTAAATATAGGTAAAATGGCAGGAAAAAGGCAGTATGTTAGAGAAAAATATTGAAATCGTGAAAAAAGAATTAGAAAAACTTTGTGATGAAAATAAATTTAATGAAATTTTAAAATATTGTGCAGAGTTAGAAGACCAATTGGCATCGACACAACAAGATAATGACTCATTATTATTAATGATATATGGTTATAGAATATTTAGTTACAGCTCGCTAAATGATATAGATTCCGTTCAGAAATATGCTAAAAAGGCTCTGGAGCTTAAACCCAATACTGGTAAAGACTATGCTAATTTAGGTAATGCAAAACTTGTTTTAGGTAAATATGAAGCAGCATTAGTGGATTTTACTAAAGCTATTGAGTTAATACCTAATGATGCAAATATGTATAGAAATTGTGCTTATATAAAATCTGTATTGGGTAAGAATGAAGAAGCTATTGTCGATTATAGTAAGGCTATTGAATTATTACCGAATTGTCTAGAGTTTTATTTCAATAGAGGCGTTATCAACTTCGATCTCTGCAAATATGAAGAAGCGATTATTGATTTTGATAAAGTTATAGAATTAGATCCAAATAATGCAAATGCCTACAGCAATAGAGGGCTTGCTAAGGTGAGCTGTGATAAATATGAACAAGTAGAGGAATTAATATTTGAGGAAAATGTTGAAGGTGTATTAGGTTTACTCAGTAGACTTGTAATAAACAGGTATGTAGAAGCTATTGCAGATTACAGTAAAGCTATAGAATTAGATTCAAATAATTTATATTTTTATGAAAATCGAGGAATTGCTTATTTGGGACTTAGTGAATATGAAAATGCATTATCAGATTTCAATAAACTTCTTGAATTAGATCCTAATAATATAAAGGCTTATTATAATCGCTACGTGGCATATGTAGGTTTAGAACAATATGAATTTGCAAAACAAGATCTATTAAAACTCTTAGAACTTTCTCCTAATGATTCAGAGAATATAAAAAAACTTTTGCAATCACTGAATAAAAAGAAAAAAACAAATTTATGGAGCAGATTATTCGGTAAAAAATAGCCTAAATGCATTGATATCATAAAAAAGAAAGGATAAAAATGGAAAATAATGAAATAAAAAATCTTGCAGAAATTCTAAAAGCTGAAGAATTAAAAAAACAACTAAAATATGAAACGCTAAATAAAAAGGCATTACAAGCAATAGAACAAAAAAATATCAATACATTTATTAAAGTATATGATGATAACTTAGATTCTATAGAAGAAAAGATAGAAGCAATTTCAACTTTAATAATAATGAATGATGAACCTGATAAATTTATTAAATTAAGAGAAAATATATTAAATGCTGATAGAGATTTTATTTATTTATATGATTGTGCAATGTTTCAATGTGGATTTATTTCTCCAAAAGAATTGACACAATCTGTTGAAGATGGCATTAAACAACAATGCTCTTTGGCTTATGCATTAAAATCATTTTTCTATAACTACGGTATAGCACCTTTTGAAGTATCGATAGAAGCTATTAGAAAAGCGATATTATTAGAGCCTAACAATTTAGAGTTTAAAAAAATATTAAATGAATTAGAAATATTAGCTAAAGAAACTGAAAATTAAAGATTAAATAAAATTAAACTAGGAACTTCTTCTAATAATCTATTATAAAGACTTAGAGAAGTTCCTTTAGTTTTTTGAAAAAAATTGCATAATTATAATATGCACAAACATCTTTAGATATGCAATTTTATTTAATTAGTTAGAATAAATTCGGTTTAAATACCAAATTTAGCCCCTCCGAGAATATTTTTTCTTTCTTCTTTTGAATAGGCACCATATTTTTCTTCTGCAAGTTGTTCTACTTCTTTCGACCAACTTTCATCAAAAACATTATCAAATGCTTCTCCTGCAATTCCAGGGAACTTTTGTTCCAACTCTTTCATTGCTTCAGTTGCAAGTTTATAATTTACTTTATCAGCATCTGACCATACAGAATCATAATATGCTTCAGGGTTTGTATCTTTTGTGTATGTATCTAAATAGATGTACCTGCTGTGTATAGCTTTAATCATAGCTTGTGCATCCAAATAAGTAAGACCGTTGGAAGCCCTTTCTTCTCTTCGTTGTTTATAAATAGACTTTAATTCTTCTTTCCGTTCATTTTTTGTGGTTTTTACAGCCGCTGCAAGCTCAGCATCAGACTGTCCCATTATTAGTAAAGGTTCATCTTTTTTACTTTCTGTAGATTTTTTGCCATTTGTTTTTTTACCTTCACTAGATTTAACATACAAATTCTCGTAACTAATGCTGTTTATATCGTATCCCATATTATTGCTCCTTTCTATTTACTTAAATATTGATACTATATAGATTTTTATTATTAAAGCTTAATTTGTTATTCTAATTGTGGATAAATTTGACTTGTTTTATTGTGTTTTTTTACTAATTCTATGAAAAATTCTTGTCCAAATTCAACAAGAGATAATTTTGGATGATTTTGGTATTCTTTTATTAAATCAACCGTTAATTCTTTGCCATTTTTAATATCATCAAGCATACTGTCAAAAACTTCTAAAACAGTTCTTTTAGTTTCTTGAGAATAAATTTTATAATCAGGGGTTTCATAAATATCTTTATGAGTACAATCATTTATATAATTATTAACATCTTCATGTGAATAGATATAATTTTCAATTCTTTCATATTCAGTGTCATATTTATTTGGATGATTTTCTTCTAAAAAGTTTCTTATATAATATTCATCAATTTTTTCACCATTTTGCATTTTGGCTTTTAAATCTTTGATT